>JBIKHX010000053.1:0-8807 GCA_044361945.1 Polaromonas sp.
GACCAGGCGCGGCGCGACGCGCGGCTTGCCCTGTGGCGCTGGCTGGTGGCCGGCTTTTGCATGATGCAGGTGATGATGTACGCCTTTCCGGCTTACGTGACCGAGCCGGGTGACATCACACCTGATATTGAAAAACTGCTGCGCTGGGCGGCCTGGGTGTTGACGCTGCCTGTGCTTTTATTTTCTTGCCGGCCCTTTTTTGCCAACGCCTGGCGTGATCTGCGCTTGGGTGTGGTCAGCATGGACTTGCCCGTTGCGCTGGGCATTGTGATCACCTTTGCCGTCAGCTCAGCCGCCACGTTTGAGCCGACCGGCTGGTGGAGCAGCGAGGTTTATTTTGACTCGCTCACCATGTTTGTATTTTTTCTGCTCAGCGGCCGCTGGCTGGAGCAGCGTCTGCGCGCACGCACCAGCGGCGCTTTGGACGCGCTGGTGCAGCGCCTGCCCGACAGCGTGCAGCGTCGTTTGTCCGGCGGTGAGTTTGAGCTGGTGGCCGTGCGGCGACTGGTGCCGGATGATGTGCTGCGGGTGCTGCCCGGACAGGCTTTTGCTGCGGATGGCGTACTGGAGAACGGAGCTACCTTGGTGGACGAGGCACTTTTGAGCGGCGAGTCCCGCCCGCTGTCCAAAGCCCCGGGCGACGCTGTCATGGCCGGCAGCTACAACTTGTCGGCCACGGTATTGATGCGGGTACTGCAAATTGGTGAGCACACGCGTTATGCCGGTATCGTGACCTTGATGCAGCGCGCGGCCGTGGACAAGCCGCGACTGGCGATGCTGGCGGACCGCATTGCCAAGCCATTTTTGTGGTTTGTGCTGCTTGCTGCCTTGCTGGCAATGGCTTACTGGTGGCCCACAGACCCCGCCCGCGCCATCATGGCGGCGGTCGCTGTGCTGGTTGTGACCTGCCCGTGTGCCTTGTCTCTGGCCACGCCCACGGCCATGCTGACCAGCGCAGGTCTGCTGGCGCGCCAGGGTGTGTTGGTGCGACGCTTGCAAGCCATTGAAACTTTGGCAAGTGTGGACACGGTGGTATTTGACAAAACCGGCACGCTCACCGATGCACGCATGGGGCTGCGCCAGTCGGTCACGCGTGATGGCTTGTCGCCCGAGGCAGCGCTGGCCTTGGCCGTGGCCTTGGCCAAGGACTCCTTGCATCCTGTTTCACGTGCGCTTTGCGCAACTGCACAGGCGCAAGCTGTGCCTGTATTGAGCGCCGGGCCTTGTGTGACGGGCGTGTCTGAGCAAGCGGGGCAGGGCGTGAGCGCTTTGTTGCTGGCGCCTTTCATGAGCGCATGCGCAGGTCCGATTCGTTTGGGCTCCGCCCTTTACTGCGGCATACACAATGCGCCTGACAGTGAGCAGCTGCAGGTCTTTCTGGCAGACAGTGCCGGCTGGCTGGCGAGCTTTGAGCTCGATGAAATGCTCAGGCCGGATGCAGCGCAAGCTGTTTTGCAACTCCAAGCGGCCGGCTTGGAGGTTCAAATACTGTCAGGCGACCGAAGTTCGGCGGCCCGGCTTGTGGCCAGTGCTTTGGGTATTGAGCACGTGCAAGGCGATTGCACTCCGCAAAGCAAACTTGCCTGGCTGCAAACTTTGCAAGGCCAGGGCCGCCGGGTGCTGATGGTGGGCGATGGCTTGAATGACGCCCCGGTACTTGCGCTGGCCGATGTGTCGGTGGCCATCGGGCAAGCGGTGCCCATGGCGCAGGCGCAGTCTGACTTCATCATCCCTGGCGGCCAGTTGAGCCGGCTGGCCTGTATGCCGGCACAGGCTAAACGCACCCTGCGTACCGTGCGGCAAAACCTACTTTGGGCGGGCGCTTACAACCTGCTTTGCGTGCCCTTGGCCATTGCTTCTTATCTACCAGCCTGGATGGCGGGCCTGGGCATGGCGCTCAGCTCATTGCTGGTGATGGCCAACGCCGCGCGCTTAACGCGCACACACGAGGGCGGCTGATGGACATTCTTTTTCTTTTGGTGCCTGTGTCCGTTTTGTTGGCCTTGGGCGTGGTCGGACTGCTGGCCTGGTCGGTCTGGTCGGGCCAGTTTGAGGATGTTGAAAGCGAAGGGCAGCGTATCTTTCTGGAGTCTGACACGGACAGTCCGGGTGCCTTGAAAAAAAGAGAAATCTGATCTTTTTTGCTTCAGCCAAGCGCCTTGAGTTGATCCAAATCAAGCTCACGTCATTCATGGCACGGGAGAATTCTTCTTAAATTAGGTTACAGAAGGTTCGACATGAGTGCAGTGTTCAACAGTGCTTCAGCTATGGCAGTTCAGAGTCCATGGGCGGCTTCCCGGGCCACGTTTTACAACGACAAGATTGTTCGCCAGTTTTCTGTGGCGGCCGTGGTCTGGGGTGTTGTGAGCATGCTGGTGGGTGTGTTTATCGCCGCTCAGATGACCTGGCCGGAGCTTAACTTCGGTATCCCATGGCTGTCATTCGGCCGCTTGCGGCCCCTGCATACCAATGCCGCCATTTTTGCTTTTGGTGGCTGCGCACTGTTTGCCACCAGCTACTGGGTGGTGCAACGCACTTGTCAGACGCGCATCATTTCCGACAAGCTGGCCGCTTTTCACTTCTGGGGCTGGCAGCTGGTCATTCTGGCGGCAGCTATTTCACTGCCGCTGGGCTATACGCGCGGCAAGGAGTACGCCGAGCTGGAGTGGCCTATCTCTATCCTGATCGCCGTGACCTGGGTGGCCTATGCGGTGGTATTTTTTGGAACCATCGGCATTCGCAAGGTACGCCACATTTATGTGGCCAATTGGTTTTACGGCTCTTTCATCATCGCGGTGGCTTTGCTGCACATCGTCAACGCAGCCGTCGTGCCCGCAGGACTGATGAAGTCCTACTCGGCCTACGCCGGCGTGCAAGACGCCATGGTGCAGTGGTGGTACGGCCACAATGCCGTGGGCTTTTTCCTCACGGCCGGTTTTCTGGGCATCGTTTATTACTTCATTCCCAAGCAGGCCGAGCGGCCGGTTTACTCGTACCGCCTGTCCATCGTTCACTTCTGGGCGCTGATCTTCACCTACATGTGGGCCGGCCCGCACCATCTGCATTTCACGGCCTTGCCGGACTGGACGCAATCGCTGGGTATGGTGTTCTCGCTGATTCTGCTGGCGCCCAGTTGGGGCGGCATGATCAACGGCGTGATGACACTCTCAGGCGCCTGGCACAAGCTGCGCGACGATCCGATCATCCGCTTCATGATTGTGGCCTTGTCGTTTTACGGCATCGCAACCTTTGAAGGCCCGATGATGTCCATCAAGACAGTCAACTCACTGTCGCATTACACCGACTGGAACATTGCCCACGTGCATGGCGGCACGCTCGGCTGGGTCGGATTTATATCGATGGGCGCCTTGTACTACCTGGTGCCGCGTCTGTTTGGGCAGAAAAAGATGCACAGCATCAAGGCCATTGAAATTCACTTCTGGGTGGCCACTATCGGCATCGTGCTGTACATCGCAGCCATGTGGATTGCCGGCGTTATGCAGGGTCTGATGTGGCGTTCGATCAACCCTGACGGCTCGCTCACCTACACCTTTGTCGAGAGCGTCAAGGCGACCTACCCGTTTTACCTGGTGCGGTTTTTCGGAGGACTTTTGTACTTCTCCGGTATATTGATCATGGCCTGGAACGTGGTGATGACAGCCACTGCCGGCAAGCCAGTTGACGCTGCCATCCCATCGGCTTTGGCCCACGCCTGAAAGAAATCTGCCATGTCTTTCTCACACGAAAAAATTGAAACCAACAACTGGCTGATGATCGTTTTGATCCTGTTGGTCGTGGCCGTCGGTGGCCTGGTGGAAATTTTTCCACTGTTCTTTCAAAAATCTACCACGCAGCCCATTGCCGGGGTGGTGCCCAACACTGCTTTACAGGTGGCGGGGCGGGATATTTATGTCCGGGAAGGTTGCTACAACTGCCACTCCCAGATGATCAGGCCGCTGGTGGCTGAAACATTGCGCTATGGCCACTACTCGGTGGCCGGTGAATTTGTCTACGACCACCCCTTTCAATGGGGCAGCAAACGCACCGGGCCCGATCTGCACCGGGTGGGCGGTAAATACAGTGACGAATGGCAACGCCTGCACCTGACCAATCCGCGGGACCTGGTGCCTGAGTCCATCATGCCAGCTTACCCGTGGCTTGAAACAACACCGGCTGACGCGAGCAGCATCCAAAACCATATGAAAGCCCTGCGTGTGGTTGGTGTGCCTTACACCGACGCAGAGATTGCGGCCGCACCGGCCGCGCTCAAAGACAAAACCGAGCTTGACGCCTTGGTTGCCTACCTGCAAGGCTTGGGCCTGGCCCTGAAGTAAGGAACAGACCATGATGAACATCGAAATCAATGTGCTCAGAAGCATCGTCACCGTTGCTGCCTTTGCAGGCTTTGTTGCCATCTTGGTATGGGCTTGTCTGCCGGCCAGAAAAAAACAATTTGATGAAGCGGCTGCTTTGCCCTTCAAGTCGGAATAGGAGAAAGGTCTATGAGCGATTTCGTCAACAGTTTTTGGTCATGGTATGTGGCTGCAATCAGCCTGGTGTCTATTTTGGCTTGTGCCTTGCTGCTATGGATAGCCGGTAAAGCCAAAGTCAATACGCATTCAGGTGCAGGCATTGACAACACTACCGGCCATGTGTGGGACGAAAACCTGAGTGAGCTCAACAACCCTTTGCCGCGTTGGTGGATGTGGCTGTTTATTCTCACGGTGATTTTCGGTTTGGCTTATCTGCTGATCTTTCCGGGACTGGGCAGCTTTCAGGGCACGGCCAAGTGGTCCAGCCAGGCAGAGCACAAGGACGACATGGCGCGTATGGAGGCGCAGGTGGCGCCCCTGTATGCGGAATTTGCAACCAAGTCGGTGGAGTCTTTGGCGCGCGACCCGCGGGCGCTGGCCATCGGTGAGCGGCAGTTCATGAACACCTGCGCACAGTGTCACGGCTCTGACGGTCGAGGCAGCAAGTCTTACCCCAACCTCACCAATGCCAACTCAGCTTGGCTGGGCGAGCGCGGTGCCGAGCACATTGTCCAGACAGTGAGCAAGGGCCGCACCGGCATGATGCCGCCGATGGCGGCGGCCCTGCCGGGCGAGACTGACATCACAGACGTGGCGCATTACGTGCTTTCTTTATCCGGAAGCCCCTTCAATGAGGTCAAGGCCTTCAACGGTAAGCAGAAGTTTGCGGTCTGCGCGGCTTGTCATGGCATGGACGGCAAGGGCAACAAAGCGCTGGGCGCCCCCAACTTGACGGACAACTACTGGCTGCACGGCTGGGGCGAGGCGGCGATTGTCAGCATGATTAAAAACGGCAAAACCAACGTGATGCCCGCGCAGGCGCCCAAGCTCAGCGCAGACCAGATTCATGTGGTGGCGGCTTATGTGTTGAGCATCGGAGGTTTGCCACCCTTGATCGCTGCACCTGCAACCAAGTGATGCCCCAGGGCGCAACTCCATCGTCTGGCCAGGCCAGGGTGATTCCCATTGTGGCGATGCGGCATGCGCCCGAAGACAGTGAGGGCGACTCCAGTGGGGTAGCGTCGCTGTACCAGGCAGACAAGAAGATTTATGCGCGCGCCGTCTCCGGCTTGTTTAGTCGCTGGCGATGGAGCCTGGTGTGGTTGACCCAACTGCTTTTTTATGGCTTGCCTTGGCTCAGCCTGAACGAGCGGCAGGCGGTGCTGTTTGAGCTGACGACGCGGCGCTTTTATATTTTTAACCTGGTGCTCTACCCGCAGGACCTGATTTACCTGACGGGCTTGCTGGTCATCAGTGCTTTGTCGCTTTTCTTGTTCACGGCGGTGGCAGGTCGTCTCTGGTGCGGCTACGCTTGCCCGCAAACCGTTTACACCGAAATATTCATGTGGGTCGAACGCCGGATAGAAGGTGACAGGGCATACCGCATGCGTTTGGATAAATCCCCATGGAGCATGGCCAAGATCTCACGCAAAGCGGCCAAACACGCGGTCTGGATTGTCATTGGCTTGTGGACAGGCTTCACATTTGTTTCTTACTTCACACCAATCCGGGTGCTGGCGCAGGAAGTGCAAAGCCTGACTTTGGGTCCCTGGGAATTGTTCTGGATTTTGTTTTACGGCTTTGCCACTTACGGTAATGCGGGTTGGATGCGCGAGCAGGTGTGCAAGTACATGTGCCCTTATGCGCGCTTTCAGAGCGCCATGTTTGACCGTGATACGCTGATCGTTACTTATGACCAGGTGCGCGGTGAGGGCCGTGGCGTGCGTCCACGCAGCGACTCCCTGGCGCAGTACCAGGCCAAAGGGCTGGGTGACTGCATTGACTGCGAACTGTGCGTTCAGGTGTGTCCGACCGGTATTGACATTCGCAAGGGCTTGCAATACGAATGCATCAGTTGCTCGGCCTGCATTGATGTTTGCAACTCGGTGATGGACAAGATGCATTACCCGCGTGGCTTGATACGTTACAGCACGCCCAACGGCATGCGCTTGAAGTTGACGACGGCAGTCATGGTGCGGCGTGTCTTGCGCCCGCGCGTGCTGGTGTACACCGCAGTGCTGCTGACGGTCAGCGTGGCTTTGCTGCTTAGCCTGGTTATGCGAACCCCTTTCAAAGTCGATGTGGTGCGTGACCGTGGTGCCATGGCCCGTATGGTTGGTCAGGGGCAGATTGAAAATGTGTACCGCTTGCAGATCATGAACGCCACCGAAAAGCCCCAGCAATACGATGTGAGCGTGAGCGTCAGCGGTCTGCCAGGTGCGTATTTGGTGAGCCCGAGTGCAGTGCTTGTCGAGGCCGCTGCCTCGCGCTGGGTGGCGCTGCGGGTGCAAGCACCGGGCGAAGCGGCCATTCCGGGTTCACATCCGATGATTTTTCTGATCGCGGGCTCAGGCGGGCAGGGCGTGTTGGCAGAAAAATCATCGTTTCTGGTGCCGCGATGAAGTGCTTTTTCTCCATGACAACGGACAGTTTCTAAAAGGAATGAGATGACTCAGGCTAATAAACTCACTTTTGCAAATCAAGCCGGCGTGACTGTCGATGTGCTGCCCTCTGCCCAGCGCCCCTGGTGGAAAGAGCCCTACGTCTGGATGGTGATTTCAGGGCCCTTGTCGGCTGTGATGGCATGCCTTGTCACGGCGGTGTACATACTCCAAGGCCCCGACGCTCTGGTGGCTGACGACCAATTCGTGCAAGGCCGGCACATCGCTCTGGAGCTCAAATCGGCTGCGCCTGCCATGCAGCCTGCCCATACCGCCAGAAACCACAGCGCCACTGGCGTTAAAAGCGATGCGAAACCCTGAGCCCCTGGCTGACCCGCCGGCCGAATTGGCGGCAGAGTCTGTGGTGCTGCGTCATGCGGCAATGATCATGTGGCCGGCATTCATGGCTGCCTGCTTGCTCGAAGCGCTGGTGTTTGCCTTGATTGATCCGAGTGAAGTCCACTGGCCCGGGCAGATGGCGGAGTCCTCGCGGCAGAGCGTTTATTCGGTCGCCTTCTTTTTATTTTGGATCATCTGCATGGCTTGCAGCGCTTTGGTGTTGTGGCTTGCCAAGAGCGAGCGCAGCATCAACGACCAGATGCTCACTGACAGATCTGAGGATTGACAATTCTCTTGAGGGCATCAGCATCACAGATGTGGATGTGACGCTGCTTGACCTCCACCATGCCGTCGTCCGCGAATTTGGAGAAAGTGCGACTCACGGTTTCTAACTTCATACCCAGGTAGCTGCCGATTTCTTCGCGGGTCATGCGCAAAATTAACTCAGTCTTTGAAAATCCGCGAGCCTGCAGACGCTGCACCAGGTTAAGCAAAAAAGCCGCCAGGCGTTCTTCGGCACGCATGCTGCCCAGCAGCAGCATGACCCCGTGTTCACGCACAATTTCCCGGCTCATGATTTTGTGCACATGCCGCTGCAGTGAGTTGATTTCCCGTGAGATCTCCTCGATCCGGTCAAAGGGCAAGACGCAGACTTCGGCGTCTTCAAGTGCAATGGCGTCGCAGGTGTGCAGCTCGTTGACGATGCCGTCCAGCCCGATAATTTCGCCTGCCATTTGAAAGCCAGTGACCTGGTCACGCCCGTCTTCGGTGTTGACGGTGGTTTTGAAAAACCCTGTGCGTATGGCATACAAAGAGGTGAATTTCTCACCGTTGTGAAACAGCGAGGCCCCCCGCTTGACCGTTCGCCTAACCGCCACCAGTTCATCGACGCGCCGTAGCTCTTGCTCGCTCAAGCCCATGGGCATGCAAAGTTCGCGCAAGTTGCAATTTGAACAGGCGACTTTGATGGATTCTTTGTTCATTTTTTACTTTCAATGACGCCAGCGTCACAGTTTCAAAAAATCAATATTTCAAGTCGGCAAACATTCCGGCCAAAGCGCCGGTTTGATGCGTGGCCTTGATTGATCCACGTCAATGCAGGCGATCTGTCGCAGGTGCACATTAACCTTCATTGTCAGTGATTTCAAGGATTGCGCTATGCGCCCCGTTTCAACTGAACTTTTACGAAGGTTTGACCTGAGTGGTCCACGCTACACCTCGTACCCTACGGCGGACCGTTTTGTTGAAGCATTTACCGAAGCAGATTACATCCAGGCCTTGAATCAGCGACGAACCGGTGCGGCTTCACTGAACTTGCCGCTGTCGCTTTACGTGCATATTCCGTTTTGCGAGTCACTTTGCTATTACTGCGCCTGCAACAAAATTGTGACCAAGCACCACAGCAAGGCAGAAGCTTATCTGCGCTACCTTGGCAGAGAGGTCGATCTGCACATTCAGTATCTGGGCCTGGGCCAGCCTGTCAGCCAGTTGCACC
>JBIKHX010000397.1:0-2577 GCA_044361945.1 Polaromonas sp.
CACGCACTTGTAATGAAAGCCGCCCGCGCGCGCGGCCATCCAGATTTCCTGCAAAGGCTTTTGCAAATTGATGATGATCTGGCTTCGGTTGTCAAAGCTCAGCGTGACCATGCCGCCGGTGCGCTGGTTGTCGATGTCGGCGTCCGTTTCATCGTTGATGCGGTCGCAAGCACTTTCTACCGCTTGCAAAACGGCTTCGGCCAGGTCCAGGTATTCGAGCTCGGTCATTACAATCCCATCATGTTTGCTTTACTTCTCTGTCAGACCCGAATTTTAGGCCGCCGTGCGCTGGCGCCCCGCCAGCATGGTCTTGCGGCTTTTGGACTCAGCGCCCTGCTGCTATTGGCATTGACGGGCTGCGGCCAAAAGGGCCCGCTGTTTTTGCCACCCGGACAAGCTATGCCCCCAACTGTTGTACCCGCCCCCAACACTGCAGCGCCAGTCCTGCAAGCACCAGCTGCTGTCAAAGCCCCCGCCGCGCCATGAAGCCGCAACATGTGAGCCCAGGCGACACGCCCGCCCTGCCCGGCCATCCTTTTGTGGCTTACCACAGCGCGGCATTGCAGATAGAAGACGTGGCCTTGAGCAGCCTGGCGGCGCAACACGGCACGCCGCTGTTTGTCTATTCCAAAGCGGCCATGCTGGCTGCACTGGCCGCCTACCAGCGCGGCTTCGCCGGCCGCGATGCGCAAATCTGCTACGCCATGAAGGCCAACTCATCGCTGGGCGTCTTACAGGTTTTTGCCCAGGCCGGCTGCGGCTTTGACATCGTCTCGGGTGGCGAACTTGAACGCGTGCTGGCTGCCGGTGGCCAGGCCTCCAAAGTCATTTTTTCAGGTGTCGGCAAGACGCGCAGCGAAATGCGCCAGGCACTGCAAGCGGGCATAGGCTGCTTCAATGTCGAGAGTGAATCCGAGCTCAATGTGCTCAGTGAGGTGGCGCTGTCGATGAGCCTGCGCGCGCCGGTCAGCATCCGCGTGAACCCGAACGTAGACCCTAAAACCCATCCTTATATTTCGACCGGTCTCAAAGGCAACAAGTTCGGCGTGGCGCATGAGGACGCACTGCGCATCTACCGGCATGCCGGCAGCCTGAGTGGTTTGCGCGTCGTTGGAATTGACTGCCACATCGGCTCGCAGATCACTGAGACCGAGCCCTACCTGGACGCCATGGACCGCGTGCTCGACCTGGTCGCCGGCATCGAGGCCGCCGGCACGGTGCTGACGCACATTGATTTCGGCGGCGGTCTGGGCATCAACTACAACAGCGACACACCGCCGGCTGCAGACGTGCTGTGGGCGCAACTGCTAAGCAAACTTGACGCCCGCGGCTTCGGGCAGAAAAAGCTCATGATCGAACCCGGCCGCTCACTGGTGGGCAATGCCGGTGTGTGCCTGACCGAGGTGCTGTATGTCAAACCCGGCGAGCAAAAGAATTTTTGCATCATCGACGCCGCCATGAACGATCTGCCCCGCCCGGCCATGTACCAGGCTTTTCACGCGATTGTTCCGCTGCAGCAGCCTACCGCGACGCGTGAAACCTGTGTCTACGACGTGGTCGGTCCGGTCTGCGAAAGCGGCGACTGGATCGGTCGTGACCGCACGCTGGCCGTGCAGGCTGGCGACCAGCTGGCCGTGCTGTCCGCAGGCGCCTACTGCATGAGCATGGCCAGCAACTACAACACGCGCGGCCGCGCGGCCGAGCTGTTGGTCGACGGCGGCAAAGTGCATGTGATTCGCGAGCGCGAGAGCGCGGCCGAGCAGATGCGCCATGAGCGCTTAGTGCCCTGACGCTGAGTTTTCAACGCGGCCGAGGCCGCAGCTTGCGCAGTCGCCAGCCCAGCAAAAGCGCCAACAGGGCGGCATAAACCGCTACTTCGGCAAAGTCGTTTTTGCCTGCGCGCATCCAGAAGAAATGCAAGATCGCCAGCCCTGCCACCGCATAGACCAGCCGGTGCAGGCGCTGCCATCGCTTGGCACCCAAGGTCCGGATGGCTGCGTTAAATGAAGTCGCGGCCAGCGGCGTGAGCAGCAGCAACGCCAGCGAGCCCACCAAAATAAAGGGCCGCTTGACAATGTCTATGACAATGTCTGCCACATCAAAGCCCATGTCAAAGCCGCTGTAACTCAAGAAATGCAGCAGCGCATAAAAGTACATGAACAGACCCAACATGCGCCGGTAACGCGCCAGCGCCGACAGCCCGCTGAGCTCGCGCAGCGGTGTCACCGCCAGCACAATCACTAAAAAACGCAAAGCCCAGTCGCCGGTGGCGCGTATCAAAGCCTCTTGCGGGTTCGCTCCCAGCTGGTCCTGCGCCACCCGGGAAAGCAGCCAGCTAAGAGGCAGCAAACACAGGGCAAAAACCAAAGGCTTAGCCCAGCGGTGCGACAACAGCCGGTTCATCAACAAACAGCCCTCCAGCCCTTGCAGCCTGAAACGCCCACGGGTTTAGAAAAGCTTTTTGAGGTCCATGCCGGCATACAGCTGCCCCACCTGGGCCTCGTAGCCGTTGAACATCAGGGTCTTGCGTTTTTTGGCAAACAAGCCGTCTTCACCGATGCGCCTCTCGCTCGCCTG
>JBIKHX010000398.1:0-2571 GCA_044361945.1 Polaromonas sp.
GCACGCCGTCGAATCGCCGGCTGTTTGTGGACATGAATGCCTATCCCGGCCGGCCTGACGGTGCGGCCGTGGACGCTGATGGCTGCTACTGGATTTGCGGCAACGATGCAGGTCTGATTCATCGCTTCACGCCGGCGGGCAAGCTGGACCGCTCGCTGGCCGTACCCGTTAAAAAACCAGCCATGTGCGCCTTTGGTGGCGCCGGGCTGGACACCTTGTTCGTCACATCGATTCGTCCCGGTGGCGATGTCGATCTGAGCGATCAGCCGCTGGCCGGCAGTGTGTTTGCGTTGCGCCCCGGCGTGCGCGGCCTGCCCGAGCCGGCTTTCGTTTGAGTTTTTTCGTGAGTGCTTTTTCTTTTTATCAACCCGGTCTTCAGGAGACAACCATGACCTTTCGCAGACAAATCATTGCCGCAGCTGCATTAGCTGCATTCTCTTTTGCCGCCCCCATGACGGCGCAGGCACAAACCGTGCTCAAGGCTTCCGATGTGCACCCCGCGGGTTACCCCAATGTGGTGGCTGTTGAGAACCTGGGCAAGAAGCTCGAAGCCGCCACCAAGGGCAAGTACAAAATGCAAATGTTCGCCGGCGGCGTGCTTGGCAGTGAAAAAGAAGTGGTCGAGCAGACCCAGGTCGGCGCTATCCAGATCTCCCGCATTTCGCTGGGCATTCTCGGCCCTGTGGTGCCCGATGTGAACGTGTTCAACATGCCTTTCGTTTTCCGTGACGAGGCGCACATGCGTGCCGTCATTGACGGCCCTATCGGCAAAGAGCTGATGGACAAAATCACCAACAGCCCGGCCCGTCTGGTGGCCCTGGGCTGGATGGACAGCGGCTCACGCAGCCTGTACACCAAAAAAGAAGTCAAGACACCGGCTGACCTCAAGGGGCTGAAGATTCGCGTGATGGGCAACCCGCTGTTTGTGGACACCATGAACGCTATGGGCGGCAACGGCATCACCATGGGTCACAACGATACCTACAGCGCCTTGCAGACCAACGTGGTCGACGGTGCTGAAAACAACCCGCCTACTTTGTTCACGGCCAATCACTACACCACCGGCGTGAAGTTCTACGCACAGACCACCCACCTGATCATTCCTGAAATTTTTGTGATGTCCAAGGTCAGCTGGGACAAGATGAGCAAGGACGAACAGGCGCTGGTGATGAAGTTTTCGCGTGAAGCCCAGATGGAACAGCGTGCCTTGTGGGACAAGAGCGTGGCTGAATACAGCACCAAGCTCAAGGCTGCCGGCATTCAGTTTGTCAATGTGGACAAAAAACCTTTCTATGACGCGACAGCCCCCGTGCGCGCCAAGCACGGTGCTCAGTACGCCGAGCTGATGAAGCGTATCGAAGCCGTGAAGTGATGCTTTGAATCTGTCGTGGTAGCCGTCACCAGGGTGATGGTTGCCACGGTTTTTTTCAGTGACGGCTTGCCCGTCTGTTTTTTCGTTTCTTCTCGTGTCTGGATCCATGGTTATCAGTGATCCCGGGCGCACTACATCGCAAAAATTCTCATGACTGAACACAAGCTATTGCGATCACTGGATGTGGTTTACCTGGTCTGCATCTGGATTGCAGGCCTTTCGATTCTCATAATGAGTTTGATCATTCCCTGGGGTGTGTTCGCCCGCTACGTTCTGGGTACCGGCGCACACTGGCCCGAGCCGGTGGCGGTGCTGCTGATGGTGAGTTTTACTTTTTTGGGTGCGGCCGCCAGTTACCGCGCGGGTGCACACATTGCGGTCGGCGTGCTGACCGACCGCTTGCCGCCTGCCATGCGCAGGCAATGTGAATTGCTGGTCGACGTGTTCATGATCAGCATCTGTCTGTTTGTGATGGTCTGGGGTATGAAACTGGTGCTGGAAACCATGGGCCAAACCCTGGGCGACTTACCCTGGCTGCCCGTTGGGCTGACTTACCTGCCCTTGCCCGTGGGCAGTTTCATGACGCTGATTTTCGTGCTCGAAAAAGCCTTTTTGGGCTCTCAAAGTCATCGCGCCGTGGTCACCTTCGACCACGAGTCCAACACACCCACCGTTACAGAGGTCTGATCATGGACGCACTTGTATTGATTGGCAGTTTTGCCGCGCTCATGTTGCTTGGTATGCCGGTTGCTTACGCGCTAGGGCTGGCGGCCTTGCTGGGGGGGCTCTGGATTGAGCTGCCGCTGGACGCCATCATGATCCAGATCGCCAGTGGCGTGAACAAGTTTTCACTGCTGGCCATCCCCTGTTTTGTGCTGGCCGGCGCCATCATGGCAGAAGGCGGCATGGCGCGCCGACTGGTTGCTTTTGCCGGTGTGCTGATCGGTTTTGTGCGCGGTGGTTTGTCGCTGGTCAATATTCTGTCCTCCACCTTTTTCGGTGCGATTTCCGGCTCGTCGGTGGCCGATACGGCTTCGATCGGATCGGTGCTGATTCCCGAAATGGAAAAAAACGGTTATCCGCGTCCATTTGCAACGGCGGTCACTGTCAGTGGTTCGGTTCAGGCCATCTTGATTCCACCCAGCCACAACGCCGTGATTTATTCCATGGCGGCCGGTGGCTCGGTGTCGGTAGCGGCG
>JBIKHX010000399.1:0-2570 GCA_044361945.1 Polaromonas sp.
TCGTTGCCGGTGTGCAGCCAGAGGTTGTCGTATTCCTCCGGGTCTTCCCGGCTGTCAAACAGCTCAGCCAGATCATGACCGTGGTAGAAAATACTCTTGTAGCGACCGTCAAACACCATAGAGGCATGGCTGTGGTCCGCATGGCCACCCATGGCATCGCGGTATTCGCAAATGACAGAAGATTTGTGTGTGTGCGGATCAGTCTGACCCGACAGGAGTGGCAATAGCGACTTGCCCTGCATTTCAGCGGGAACTTCAAGCCCACAGGCGGCCATCAGTGTCGGGGCCACATCAATAGTTTCAACCAAGGCATCACTGTGCAGTCCACCAGCAAATTGCCCAGGCCAGGACATGATGAGCGGCACCCTGACCAGACCATCAAAAAACCGGCAACCCTTGAGAATCAAACCATGGTCACCCAGCATCTCGCCGTGGTCACTCATGTAGACCACGATGGTGTTCTCAAGTTGCCCTGAGTCGCGCAGGGTTTGCATGATGCGACCGAATTGGTCGTCGATCTGTTCGATCATGGCGTAGTAGTTGGCCTTGACCTCCAGCGCATCGTAGTCGTTGTGGGCCGAAGCAATGGCGTCATGGCCGTCGGCGGATACCGGCACGATGGTCTTGCGCACGCGGGGGTCTTCGGCCTGCTTGGTTTGCTGGTCGATGACCGCAAACGCACGTTGGCGTTCTATATCAGAATCCCGGAACCGGGGCAGCGGCATATCAGCTGCCCGGTAACGCTGGAGGTATTCGGGCGGCGCATCAAAGGGCCCGTGCGGATCGAAGGGATTGACGCTGATCATCCAGGGCCGGTCACGGCGCTCAGTGATGAAGCGCATCGCCATTTCTGAACACCAGGTGGTCTGGTGGTACTCGGTGGCCACGCCCGGCCCGCAAAAATAGTTGACATCCGCGTAAAGCTCCACCGGGTCGACCTTCTTTTCGTGTTTGAGCCAGTTCTCGTAGTCATGGCCGAAAGCCTGGTCGGGTGTGGGATGGTGGCTCCAGTGGAAAACCCGGTAGCCATCATCGGTGCGGACCTCATAGTGCTTGGCGGCCGCCAGGTGGAGTTTGCCCACCAGAGCGCAGTCGTAGCCGGCGTCGGCCAGCCGCTTGGTCACCAGTTTTTCGTGCGCCGGAAAGTAGGCGTTGCCGTTGCGGTAGACGTGGTGGGAGGCCGGGTACCGACCGGTCAGAAAGCTGGCGCGGGCGGGCGTGCAGATCGGACTTTGGGTGTAAGCCCGATTGAAAGCAACACCGGATGCCGCCAGGGCATCGAGCGCGTCAGTGCGGATGTGCGCATTGCCCAGCGCGTGGATGGTGTCCCAGCGTTGCTGGTCCGCACAATACCAAAGGATGTTGGGGCGCGTTGCAGGCATGCGTGACTACTCCGGCTTGATATTAGCGGCCTTGACGGTGCGCTCCCAGCGCACATGCTCGCGGCCCAAGAGCTCGGCAAACTCCTGCATGCTGCCGGCGGGTACGTCGCCGCTTTGCGCGATTTTGTCGCGGACGTCCGGGCTTTTGAGGGCCCGCTGCAAATGTTCCGACATTTTGTTCAGAACATCGGGCGGTGTGCCCTGGCGGGTGACAAAGCCAAACCAGGCCAGCGCCTCAAAATCGCTCACCCCAGCCTCGGCAAAGGTAGGCAATGTGCTCAGGGTCGGCGTGCGCTTGAGTGAACTCGCGCCGAGGGCAATCAATTTACCGCTTTTGATATGGGCGTTGACCTCAATCGGCGACAGAAATGAGCTGTTGACATGACCGGCCAGCAGGTCGGCGAGTGCAGGCCCGCCGCCTTTGTAGGGCACATGCAACAAATCGATACCGGCCTGCTGCTTAAACATCTCACCGATCAGGTGCGGCAGACTGCCACCGCCCGGCGTTGCATAGGCGATCTGACCGGGTTTGGACTTGGACAGCTTGAGGAAGTCCGCCATGGTGTTGACACCCAAAGCCGGATTGACGACGAGCAAGGTAGGCGTGGTCTGCAGCAGGCCCAGGGGGACAAAATCCTTGCGCACGTCATAGCTCAGTTTGGGGTAAACGTACTGGGTAATCACATAGGGTGCTGCGGCCAGCAGCAGCGTGTAACCGTCAGCCGGCGTCTTGGCAGCCTCGGCAATCCCGATGGTGCTGGCAGCGCCAGGCTTGTTCTCGACCACAAAGGTCTGGCCCGACTGCTCGCCCATTTTCTGGGCCACCGTTCGGGCTAAGGCATCGGAGGCACCGCCCGGGGGAAAGGGAACAATGACCCGGACAGGTTTGCCAGGCCATGCCTGCGCAATAGCACCCAAGGAAAGCGTGAGAGAAAAAACAGCGATGAACGCTCCACCCAAAGATTGCGAGCCAAGAATTTTGTTCATGGGATTTACTCCTTTTTCAGTGCGATCAATACGAACATCAACCAGCAGACATTAGGGTTCAACCTGATGGTTGTTACCCAAGGAAATGAGATCATAAATTGGTCTGACCACCTGTCCAATCCGCGTTAACCCTGCATCCCGTCGCATGCCCTTACATACCGTCACACCGCAACGCCTGTACCGCCAGATCGCGGAACAGTT
>JBIKHX010000400.1:0-2560 GCA_044361945.1 Polaromonas sp.
CCCGTGCTGACGCACAGGCTCGCAAACTGGCAGAAAACAATGGCATAGACATCCGTTACTACAACATCATTTATGACGCTGTGGACGAGTTGCGTGCCGCCATGTCTGGCATGTTGACACCGGAGAAGAAAGAAGAAGTCATCGGCAATGCCGAGATTCGCCAGGTCTTCAAGGTCAGCAAGATCGGCTCGATTGCCGGTTGTATGGTCACTGCCGGAGTGGTTCGCCGCAACGCGCGCATTCGCCTCTTGCGCGAAAACGTGGTCATCTTCACAGGTGAGCTGGACTCGCTCAAGCGTTTCAAGGACGATGCGCGCGAAGTCAAGGAAGGCTTTGAGTGCGGCTTGAACGTCAAGGGTTACAACGACATCGCGGTTGGAGACATCCTGGAGTTCTTTGAAATCCGCGAAGTGGCCAGGACGCTCGAGGTCTGAAGCGAGCGCTGATGGTGGCGCTGTCAAAAGCAGGCCTCAGGGCGTGTTTGTCACGCGCCTGCCATCAACACCCGATACCCTAATATTTTTCAATGCGTAAGAAATCTTCCACCCCGAACCGCGGTTTTCGCGTTGCTGACCAGATCCAACGTGATCTGACGGAGCTGATCGCGCGCGAGTTAAAAGATCCGCGGGTGGGCATGGTCACGGTCCAGTCGGTCGAGGTCACCCCTGATTACGCGCATGCCAAGGTGTATTTCAGCGTGCTGGTGGGCGATCCCAAAGAGTGCGAAGAAGCACTCAACCAAGCAGCCGGATTTTTACGCAATGGCCTTTTTAAGAAATTGATGATCCACACCGTGCCCACCTTGCACTTTGTGTTTGACCGCACCACTGAGCACGCTTCCGATATGAACGCCTTGATTGCCAAGGCTGTTTCCTCCCGCGCCCAAGACGACTGACCCACGCGCCGTTGCCCTTTGACAGGTTCAGGGTTAACGGTGCTGCCGGGTGCAGCGCAGGCTGTGCCCCGAGCCTGTCGAAATATATGACGCCTTCCATCAACCCTCGTCAGAAAATAAAGCGACGTCCCGTTCACGGCGTGCTTTTGCTCGACAAGCCTTTGGGTTTGTCCAGTAACCAGGCTTTGCAAAAAGCCAAGTGGTTGATGCGCGCCGAAAAAGCCGGGCACACCGGCACCCTGGACCCGCTGGCCACAGGGGTGCTGCCTCTTTGCTTTGGTGCGGCCACCAAATTCAGCCAGATGCAGCTCGAAGCCGACAAAACCTACGAGGCCGTGCTGCTGCTCGGGCAAAAGACCAGTACGGCCGATGCGGAAGGCGATGTGATCGAAACCCGCGATGTACCGCAGATCACCCCGGCGTTGCTGGAGCGACTTACGCAGCAGTTCTCTGGGGAGCAGTCGCAAGTACCGCCCATGTACTCAGCCCTTAAAAAAGATGGCAAGGCGCTGTATGAATATGCGCGCGCCGGGCAAGAGGTGGAGCGCGAAGCGCGCCATTTCGTGATCCATTCTCTGCACTTGAGTGTGGCCCATGATGACCGCGCACCCGCTGCCATCCGCGCCGTCGTGCATTGCAGCAAAGGCACTTACATCCGCACACTGGGCGAGGACATCGGCGAAGCCATCGGTTGCGGAGCGCATCTGGGCTTTTTGCGCCGCATTGAGACCGGCGGATTCAAAGACAGCCAATGCGTGAGCCTGCCAGCCCTGGAAGCCATGAACGAAGCTGAGCGCGATGCTTGCCTTCTCGCACCTCAGTCACTGGTCGCAGGCAGTCCCAGCGTGAGTCTTGATTCCGCCGATGCCGGTCGATTTCTCAGCGGGCTGCGCCGGCGCGGCGAACCTGGCCGATGGGGTGCTGAAAACCAGCCGCTTGTACAGGTGTTTGGCAGTGAGCCCCACGCGTTTTTAGGTACCGCCCATGTGACGGCCAATGAATTGATTCCTGAGCGTTTGCTCAGCCCCATTGAAGTTCAGGACATGCTGCAAGCTGCAGCATCGGCTGGTCCGGCGCTTCATTCGCATGAGCCCCCAGCCTTGACCTGACGCCTGTACTGACCGTCAAGACAAAACAGTTTTTAGAAAATTTAGAAGTTTTAGAAAGCGAACCATGACCATTAAACAGATCCGCAACATTGCCATCATTGCCCACGTTGACCATGGCAAAACCACCATGGTCGACCAACTGCTGCGCCAGTCCGGCACTTTTGCAGAACACGAAAAAGTGGTTGACACTGTGATGGACAACAACGCCATTGAAAAAGAGCGTGGCATCACGATTCTGGCTAAAAACTGCGCTGTAACCTGGGAAGGCACGCACATCAACATCGTTGATACACCCGGCCACGCCGACTTCGGCGGTGAAGTCGAGCGTGCGCTGTCCATGGTGGACGGTGTGGTGCTGCTGATCGACGCTCAGGAAGGCCCCATGCCGCAAACGCGCTTCGTGACCAAGAAG
Organism: Polaromonas sp.; assembly: GCA_044361945.1. Taxonomy (GTDB): domain Bacteria; phylum Pseudomonadota; class Gammaproteobacteria; order Burkholderiales; family Burkholderiaceae_C; genus Polaromonas. Next base: position 2,417 of record JBIKHX010000400.1, read on the forward strand.
GCCTTGGCCCTGGGTCTCAAACCCATTTTGGTAGTCAACAAGGTCGACAAGCCCGGTGCTCGCCCTGACTTCGTGGTCAACGCAGCTTTTGACTTGTTTGACAAACTGGGCGCCACCGACGAGCAGCTCGATTTCCCTGTGGTC
>JBIKHX010000054.1:0-8743 GCA_044361945.1 Polaromonas sp.
CATCAGCCTCGAAGTCATCATCGCTGTCGGTCACACCGACTCCGTGGGCAGCGACGCTTACAACCAGAAGCTGTCTGTCAAGCGCGCCGAATCCGTCAAGGCCTACCTGGTGACCAAGGGTATTGAGAAAAACCGTGTTTACACCGAAGGCAAAGGCGAGAAGCAGCCCGTCGCTGACAACAAAACCGCTGAAGGCCGCGCTAAAAACCGCCGCGTCGAGATCGAAGTCGTCGGTACACGCGCTAACAAGTAATCCCTGCGGATCGCTTGTCAAAAACCGCGCTACGGCGCGGTTTTTTTATGCCTCAACGATAATCAGTTCCATGCACTCCACTGAAAACGCCGACCCCGCCGAACTCGCTAAATTCTCAGACCTGGCCCACCGCTGGTGGGACACCGAAAGCGAGTTCCGTCCCCTGCACCAGATCAACCCTTTGCGCCTGGCCTGGATTGACGACATCGTTCCCTTGGCGGGCAAGCGCGTACTCGACATCGGCTGCGGCGGTGGCATTTTGGCTGACGCCATGGCGCGCAAAGGCGCCGAGGTGCTGGGTATTGACCTGGCCGGCAAAGCCTTGAAAGTCGCGCAGTTGCACGCGCTGGAGGCCCAAACCCAGGGCGTGAGCTACCGCGAAGTCAGCGCTGAAGCCCTGGCCGCCGAGCAGCCCGAGCGCTTTGACGTGGTGACCTGCATGGAAATGCTCGAGCACGTACCCGACCCTTCATCGGTGGTGCGTGCCTGCGCCACCTTGGTCAAGCCGGGCGGCCATGTCTTTTTTTCCACCATCAACCGCAACGCCAAGGCCTTTGTCTTTGCCATCGTCGGGGCCGAGTACATCCTCAATTTACTGCCGCGCGGTACGCACGAATTCGCCAAATTCATCAAGCCCAGCGAACTGGCGGCTTATGCCCGCGCCGCCGGTCTGGACCTTGAACACACCCGCGGCATGGAATACAACCCCCTGACGCGTCACTACTGGCTCAGCGCCAACACCAGCGTCAACTACATGTTGGGCATGCGCAAAGCATGAGCCGGCCTTTGTTTGAAGGCATCAAAGCAGTGCTGTTTGACCTGGACGGCACGCTCATCGACAGCGCGCCCGACCTGGGCGCCGCCGCCAACAAGATGCGCATCGACCGCGGCCTGCCATCATTTCCCCTGCTCGACTACCGGCACATGTCCGGTGCCGGTGCCCGTGGGCTGATCGGGGTGGCCTTGGGCTTGAGCCCTGAGCATCCTGATTTTGCGGCGCTCAAAGAAGAGTTTTTATTGAACTACGAAGCCTGCATGACCGAGCGCACCTACGCCTTTGAGGGCGTTGAAGAACTCATCAGCCAGATCGATCGTGCCGGTTTGAAATGGGGCGTTGTCACCAACAAGGCCGAGCGCTTTGCCTTGCCGCTAACCCGCACCATGCCCTTGTTTGCCACGGCCGCCACCGTGGTCTGCGGCGACACCACGCCGCACCCCAAGCCGCACCCCGCGCCCCTGCTTGAAGCCGCCCGGCAATTGCAGCTTGAGCCCCGGCAATGCATTTATGTGGGTGACGACGAGCGCGACATCATCGCAGGCCGCGCCGCCGGCATGCCCACGGTGGCCGCTGCTTACGGTTACCTGGGTGCCAGCGGCGAAACAGCCACCTGGAACGCAGACGCCACCATCGGCTCTGCCCGCGATCTGTTGCGTTATTTGCAAATGCCCTAAGATATACCGCTTGGGGCTGCATTGGTTTCGACGTGGGTTCGGACGCGGTGTGGTGCATGTCGAGCTGAATGTGCTCGTAAAACTGATTCAAAAAAACTAACTGCAAACGACGAACGTTTCGCACTCGCAGCTTAATTGCCTGTGAGCTTTACAACAGCAGGCCGATGGGCTGGGCAAGGGGTCTTTAGCGCAAGTTAAAGGCTCCCGGCTGTAAAGATAATTTCATCGGCTGGCTCCGGGCTGGGTACCTTAACCCGGGGCAAGACAATAGGGTGCTGGCGCCCTGTGTAGCGTGCGACTGCGCGACACAGGGGGTAAGACTCAAATCAGACCGCTAAACATGTAGATCTGCCCGAAAAAGGCTTGCGGACGGGGGTTCAAATCCCCCCAGCTCCACCATACCGCATGACAAAGGCCGCTAACGACATACAGTTAGCGGCCTTTTTCATTGGTGAGTCAATGACTTACGGGCCAATGAAGGACAGGGACTGCTATTGACAGCCAGTCGAAGTGGGGGTACAAAACGGGGGTTCATCTAGGAAAAACAGGGGAAAAAGCCTGCTTGTACCCCCTTAATGCCTTTTGTCCCCCCACCTTTAGCTGGAGCACCTTCCCCCATGCTTACCGATGCCGAATGCAAGAACGCTGTTTGCCCACCGGGTAAGAAGCAATCCCGATTTGCTGATGCAGGGGGGATGTACCTGCAAGTCAGTCCGGCGGGTTCAAAGCGCTGGTTTCTCAAATACCGAATTGCTGGGGTAGAAAAGCAGCTTGCTTTGGGCAGTTACCCGGCGGTTAGTCTGGCATCGGCCAGAAAAGCCCGTGACGCAGCTAAGCTACAAAAGTCTGAGGGGCGCGACCCGGTTCAGGTTCGCAAGGTTGAAAAGCTGGTGGCTACACGAAACGGCGGCGGCACCTTCAAGGCCGTGGCTTTGGATTGGTACGCGAGGCAGTCCCCGCAATGGAGTACAAGCCACGCAGAGCGTTCATTACGACAGCTTGAGCGTGATCTATTCCCTTGGATCGGTGACCGGCTGATGAGTGAGATTCACCCGTTGGAGCTTCTTGCTGCCTTGCAAAAGGTTGAGCAACGAGGCGCGGTAGAAACTGCTGACCGTGTGCTGATGCTGGCGCGTCAGGTTTGGGAGTACTGGCTGCCGACTGCCACCGTACAGCAGCGCAACATCACAGAGGGTTTAAAAGCCCGGCTTACGCCTTACCGCGGCAGTAGCTTTGCAGCCATCGTAGAGCCTGCTCGCTTTGGGGAACTGATGAGGGCCATCAAGCATTACAAGGGTGGGCCGATTGTGAGAACCGCTTTGCAGCTTGCCCCCTTGCTTTATCAGAGGCCTGGCAATTTGCGCGAGATGGAGTGGTCAGAGATAGACCTTAATGCCGGGCTTTGGGTGATCCCCAGCGCAAAGATGAAGCGTACGAAGACCGAAAAGGAAAAAGGCGAGGCGCACTCTGTGCCATTGCCAGCGCAAGCGGTTGCATTGATTAAAAGCCTTCACCCGCTGACCGGCCACGGGCGGTACGTGTTCCCTGGCGAAAGAAGCCATGATCGCCCCATCTCTGATAACTCAGTTCGCAGCGCTTTGTACGCTTTGGGTTTCGGCAAAGAGCAAACATGGCACGGGTTCCGGGCCACTGCGCGCACGATGCTGGTGGATCAACTCAATCTGGACCCCTTAGCCATTGAAGCCAACTTAGCCCACGCGGTGAAGGACGCCAATGGGCGCAGCTACAACCGCACGCAGTATTTGAAGCAACGCTTTGATCAGATTCAGCAATGGGCCGACTACCTGGACAAACTGGCAGCGGGCGCTGACGTGATCCAGTTCAAGGCGGCGTAAGTTTTAGGCCACGCCTAGCCATCGGCTGATCCCCGATGGTGAAAACCGGGACACCCTGACTCGGCGGCGCTGGTTTTTCATTGGGGCGTTACAGGGGACGGCAATGCAGGGCTTAAATATCGCGCACAGCTATGTGAGCCTTGAAAGGGCCGGGGCTTTATCGGGGGTGAGTGCCAGTGATTTGATTCATGCTGGCGCATTCGGTCAAGTGCAGATATGCGTCAACATTTATGCGAGGGCAATAGGCTTGTCGATGGCGCGAATCGATACAGCAGTCGACAATGACTTTACCGATTTTGATGCTGAAACCAGAGAGGAAGCGCAGGCGCTCAACAAGATATTTTGCGATTGGATTAACCGGCTAAAAATCAATGTAATGCCGGCGGGGATTTACGAAGTTACGCAAGATGATTTGCGACTGTTTGAAATGCCAGAGCATGAACGTATCGAGCTTGACGAAGCATACCGGTCGGATGATCGTGGTTTATGGGAAATCAAATTTGATCCACCTGTGAATGCTACGCGTTCTGATCTGGTGATGTTGACCACCGAAATTGAACGGATTGGAAAATCTGGCGGAATCAACATCACTGCAGTCGATAGGCCCTTGACCACCCGAGAGCGCACCAGTTACCTAAACATCATTGGCGCACTGCTGTCTCAACTAACCGCAGGCAAAGCCAACGACACGACTGTTATCACTCAGGCAGTTACCGATTACGGCACAAAGCAAGGCATATCGCAACGAAAACTCCAGCAAGCATTCGCAGATGCGAAGCGCAGTCTAGGCGCGACTTGATACCGCAGGTGCGGCAAACAGTACCGCAGTTGCGGTGACTTTCTAAGCCCCGCGAACCACCATTGCACCCACTCGCTAGCACCCGCTAGTGAGACCTAAGGGGGTTAGCAATGTTGATTTTGAGATTGCCCGAAATTAAGCGGGTATTAGGGCACCGGGCGGATGCAAGCGTTTATAACGCAATCCGAGCCGGCTTATTCACCACCGGAGTTGCCATAGGCCAACGGGCGAGAGGCTGGCCAGACTATGAGGCACAGGAAATTGCAGCGGCGCGGGTAGCTGGCAAGTCCGATGCTGAAATACGAGAACTGGTGAAGGTGTTGCACGCCAAGCGCACCGGACTGGTAACGGGATAAGGGGCGGCTGATGCACACAGACACCACCCCAAAAGAAATGCCCACCGGGGACGGCAATCCCACGGCAGGCAACACAGACACCCAGACTGTACCTAATCCTTCGAACAACGACAAGGTGTTTCATTCATTGCGTGCGGCTTTTGCCTTGCATGGCCACGCACTGTACCGTGCCGACCCGAAAGACGGCACTGTGACCTATTGGGCTGAACGCTGGGGGCTGGTGCGCTATCTACCAAACACAGATACGGCGCGAAAGTTTCTAAAGCAGATAGGGGGCCGGCTATGAGCGACCCTATCGAGCATTTCAGACTGGCCATTGAAGCGGCTGGTATAGAAGCCCCGGACAGCATCAACCCGGACGGCAAGATTCACCGATTCAGCACCAGCGGAAAACGCGGTGATGTTTCTGGCTGGTACATCCTGCACACCGATGGCATAGCAGCTGGCGCGTTTGGCTGTTGGCGCAGTGGGCTGCAATCAACCTGGTGCGCAAAGTCAGACAAGGCCATGACCGTTGCAGAACACGAAGTCCACCGGCAGCGCATCAAAGCGATGCAGGTACGACGCGACGCCGATATGCTGGCAACCCAATTGAAGACCAGCCAGACAGCGGCAGCATTGTGGCAACAGGCGATACCAGCAACGGCAGCAAACGCCTACCTGACCCGCAAGGGAATACAGCCCCATGGCGTGAAGTGTGACGGGCAGCGGTTATTAGTGCCCATGCGAGACACAGCGGGTAACCTACACAGCCTGCAAACCATTGCACCGGATGGTGATAAGCGATTCATGACCGGCGGGCGTAAGAAGGGCTGCTATCACTCGATAGGCAAACCGGTTGGTGTGCTGATCGTCTGTGAAGGCCATGCAACCGGCGCAAGCATTCATGAATCGACCGGGGATGCGGTAGCAGTGGCTTTTGATGCAGGGAACCTAGAGCCGGTAGCGGTGGCATTGCGTGCCAAATATCCCAGCCTGAAAATCATCATTGCGGCTGATGATGACCACCAGACCGATGGCAATCCAGGTTTGACTAAAGCCAAGGCGGCTGCTCTTTCGGTAGGTGGTTTGCTGGCAGTGCCATATTTCCCTTCTAATCGCGGCGATAAGGATACCGACTTCAACGACCTACATCAATTGTCAGGAGCTGGCGCGGTTAAGGCGTGTATTGATGCCTCGCTCCTAGCCGTAACGGGCCCCGAAAGTGACTCGGTCGCCTCCAGCCAATTACGCACATGGCAAGTGCCCAAAGAAATTAAAACCGATCTGCCCCATGCACCAGCTTTTGAAGCCAATGCGCTGCTACCGCTTGCGCTAGCTGACTTCGTGCTGGACGAAGCTGACCGTATGCCCTGTGCGCCCGACTACATCGCGGCGGCGCTGATCGTATTTTTGGGCTCGGTCATTGGTGCGAGGTGCGGCATCAAGCCCAAACGCCGGGACGACTGGATCGTCACCCCGAATCTGTTTGGCGGCATTGTCGGCGACCCATCCTCCAAGAAGTCGCCCGCCTTGGGCACGGTGACGCGCTTTCTCGACCGCCTAGAAGCGAAAGAAGCCGAAAATCTGGAGGATGCCAAGAAGATATTTGAAGCAGAAAAGGCAGCTTTCGAGGCGCATCAAGCTGCTGTAAAAAATAGCATGAAGAAGGCGGCAGGCGGCAAACCCGACCATCTCAAAATGAACGCTGCCATTGCCGACTTGCAAGGCCTGCAGCCCCCGGAAGAGCCCAGGGTACGGCGCTTCAAATCGAACGACTCCACGGTGGAAAAGTTGGGCGACTTGCTGGTGCACAACCCGCAGGGAATGTTGGTCTATCGGGACGAGTTGATTGGCTTGCTGGCATCTTGGGAGAAAGAAGGCAAGGAAGGCGACAGGTCTTTCTATCTGGAGGGTTGGAACGGTACGGGCGGCTTCAATATTGACCGCATCGGGCGCGGTAGCCTGAATATCAAAAACCTGTGCATCTCTGTGTTCGGCGGCATCCAGCCGGAATTGCTCGAACGCTACCTCGCCGATAGCGCCAATTCTTTGGATAACGATGGCCGTATCCAGCGGTTTCAGGTGATGGTGTACCCCAATGCGGTGCCTTGGGAACTGCGCGACCGCTACCCGGCCAAGGGTGTGCGTGAGGCCGTACGCGATCTTTTCGACCGGCTGGCTGTGTTCGACCCAGTGCTGGACGGTGCAGCGCCGAACGATGACTTTGTGAAGCTGCCGCACTTCTGCTTTGATGATGCGGCGCAAGACATCTTTGTGGAGTGGTGCACAGAACTGCACACGGTGCACATTGCCAATGAACAAAACCCAATGATGCAACAGCACTTGGGCAAGTTTGAAAAACTGTTCTGCGCCATCGCGCTGATCCTGCACTTAGCAGAAGGCTCCATTGGCCCGGTAACTGCCACCAGCGCACTGCGCGCAGCCGCCTGGTGCGATTACCTGAGCGGCCATGCACGGCGCATCTATGGGCTGGTGGAGGCTGCCAAAGTGACCACCGCCCGCATGGTCAACCGCCGACTGGCCGAGGGCAAGTTAAACGACGGTTTTACCGTGCGCGACATCGTGCGCAAACAGTGGTCTGGCGTGACCACCACCATGCAAGCCGAAACAGCCCTGGCCATCCTGGAGGAAAACGGCCATGTACAAAGTCTTGAAGACATGCCTGCGCTGGGTCGCCCAACCGTTCGCTATTACGTCAACCCGCAAATCAAGAAGGTGGCGAAATGATCACTTGGGCGGAGCGGGCAAAGGCTGCTATTTCACAAACGAGCCGAAGTGTCACTGTCAAAACTGACGAAACAGCTGTTTCGATACTTCTGGCAGTTTCGGCAGTACCTACCGAGGCCGTTCCTGCAATGCAAGAGAAGCTTTCGTCAGTACTGGCAGTGACCTCCCCCGCCGTATTTGAAAAATACGATTCTTCTATTGCGGTACCCGAAGACCATGAACGCTGGTGCTGGCCGCATTCATCGGCCATGAATGGGGCGGAGATTCAGACCTTCGAGGTGCGCTTGCATAAGTTCATCGGCAAAGGCTTAGCCCGTAATGACAGTGAAGCGCTGGCCGACAAGCTGACGCTGCGGGACCGTGAGCAAGACGACCGGCGCGTTTGCCTGGAGTGCAAACACTTTGTCGGGCATGGGGCTGGGTCATGGCGCTGTGGCAGCTGGCAGGCTGCTGGTATCGCTATCCGCTCGTGTGATGCGCAATTGCCTGCCGACCTGGTGGTGCTACTCCAGCGCTGTGACGGATTTACTGCGGCCCCAATATTCACTCAGCATGGAACCAAAGATGAACACGATCGCTACTGACAAAACTGCCGAAATAGCGGAGCCCAGCTCCCAACCCTACGTATCCGTCCGTTTCAACGCCCTCAAGCACGGCATCCTGAGCCGATACACCGTGCTCAGCCATGAAAGCCATGCAGACTATGAAAGCCTGGTGAACTCGCTGATGGATGAACACTTACCTGCTGGCGCGACCGAGCAGCATCTAATTGAGGAGTTGGCCAGCGTGATCTGGCGCAAGCGTCGGGTGCTGCAAGCCGAGGGGGCAACCATCAACAAGGGCTTGAAGGAATCTGCTCGCAGTGCCAAGACTGTCATTCCGGCGGCAGCACCCTTTGAGATGGGTTTGTCTGGCGAAGACACCGACATCCGCAATCTGATGGATTTGAAACCCGAAGAAGTGACCGAAAGTCAGCGCGCTGCCCGGCACGACTTGGATGCCACCAATAAGGCCAGCGCCATCCTGCGCAAAGGCGGCGACCGCGCCTACGACAAGGCCCTGCGTGCACTGCTGCCCGATTCCCGCGAGTGGTGGGACGGCTATGTTCAGGAAGAGGAATACACCACCGATGCCGCAGGACTGGCCAGCTTCATCAATGAGCACCTTTCACCCCTGTGCTACCAGCAGGAAAAAGAGTCTCGTCATCACGATGCAATCGTGAATCAAACCATTGGTGAAGGGCTGCAAGCCTACCGACTGGAGAACCTTTCCCGATACGAAACGCACCTGGATCGCA
>JBIKHX010000401.1:0-2553 GCA_044361945.1 Polaromonas sp.
ATTGAGTTTGCTCTCGCTCTTACTTGTTGCTTTGGCCGCGGATGATGTCAGGCTTCCACCGGGACCATGCAGGTCTTGTGGGTGATGTGGTGTTCGAACTCGGCGCGGAAATGCTTGATCATGGCGCGCACCGGCATGGCCGCAGCGTCGCCCAGGGCGCAGATGGTGCGGCCTTGAATGTTGTCGGACACCGAGTTCAGCATGTCGAGGTCGCTGGCGCGGCCCTGACCGTGCTCGATACGGTCCACCATGCGCCACAACCAGCCCGTGCCTTCGCGGCAAGGCGTGCACTGGCCGCAGCTTTCGTGCATGTAGAAGTAAGAAAGGCGCAACAGGCTTTTGACCATGCAGCGGGTTTCGTCCATCACGATGACGGCGCCCGAACCCAGCATGGAGCCGGCCTTGGCGATCGAGTCGTAGTCCATGTTGGTGGCCATCATGATGTCGGCCGGTAGCACCGGCATGGACGAGCCGCCGGGAATCACCGCCTTGAGCTTGCGCCCGCCGCGCATGCCGCCGGCGAGCTCGAGCAAGGTGGCAAAAGGCGTGCCGAGCGGAATTTCATAATTGCCCGGCCGCTCCACATCACCGCTGATGGTGAAAATTTTGGTGCCGCCGTTATTCGGCTTGCCGCATTCGAGGTAAGCCAATCCGCCGTTGCGAATGATCCAGGGCACAGCCGCGAAGGTCTCGGTATTGTTGATGGTGGTCGGCTTGCCATACAGACCGAAACTGGCCGGGAAAGGCGGCTTGAAGCGCGGCTGACCTTTCTTGCCTTCCAGCGATTCAAGCAGCGCAGTTTCTTCGCCGCAGATGTAGGCGCCAAAACCATGCGTGGCGTGCAGCTGAAAGTTGTAGCTGCTGCCCAGAATGTTGTTGCCCAGCAGGCCGGCGGCGCGCGCTTCTTCGAGGGCTTCTTCAAAGCGCTGGTAAGTGGCAAAAATTTCGCCGTGGATGTAGTTGTAACCGACCGGTATGCCCATGGCATAGGCGGCAATCGTCATGCCTTCGATCACAACATGCGGGTTGTACTGCAGGATGTCGCGGTCTTTGGCGGTGCCCGGCTCGCCTTCGTCAGAGTTGCACACCAGGTATTTTTGACCGGGGAACTGACGCGGCATGAAGCTCCACTTCAAGCCCGTTGGAAAGCCTGCACCGCCACGGCCGCGCAAGCTGCCGGCTTTGACTTCCGCAATCACCTGGTCGGGCGTCATGCCCTCGCCGCCATCGGTACCCAAAATTTTGCGAAGCGCCTGATAGCCGCCGCGGGCTTCGTAGTCTTTCAGGCGCCAGTTGTTGCCGTCCAGACCTGCCATGATTTGCGGGTTGATGTGACGGCCATGAAAAGAGCTTTGCACGCCGGTGGCAGCAAACTGGGAAAGTACGCTCGAAGCGCTGGAAGCTGTCGTCATGGTTACTTGGCCTCTGCGGATTTCAAGCCGTCTATCAGTTGGTCGAGCTTGTCGTTGCTCATGAAGCTGCACATGTTCAGGTCATTGACCAGCATCACCGGCGCATCAGCACAAGCGCCCAGGCATTCGGACTGCTGCAATGTGAACAGGCCATCGGTCGTGGTGCCGCCCATGGTGACGCCGAGCTTTTTTTCCAGGTACACCAGCGCCTTGTTGCCATCGCGCAGCTGGCACGGCAGGTTGGTGCAAACATTGAGCTTGTACTTGCCAACCGGCTGCTGGTTGTACATGTTGTAAAAAGTCGTGACTTCATGCACGGCAATCGGCGCCATGCCCAGGTAGGCGGCCACAGCCTTCTCACTGTCAGCGCTGACAAAACCCTGCTCGCGCTGGACGATGGTCAGACAAGCCATGACAGCAGATTGCTTTTGGTCCGCCGGGTACTTGGCAACTTCGCGGTCAAAGAGCGCGAGCACTGTTGGGGAAAATTCAGCCAATTCGTATCTCCATCGCGCAAAATTCAAGGGCCACCGCAGAACCGGCTTTGCCGGGCTGCAGGTGGCGCCCCCTTGAGGGGGAGGCGCCATAGGCGCTTCGGGGGGGATTCTTGTTCATCGATCGATCTCGCCGAACACGATGTCCATCGTGCCGATAACAGCCACAGCGTCGGCGATCATGTGGCCGCGCGACATTTCGTCCATGGCTGCCAGATGCGAGAAGCCGGGCGGACGTATTTTCAGGCGGTAAGGTTTGTTGGCGCCGTCACTCACGATGTAGATGCCGAACTCTCCCTTGGGATGCTCAACAGCGGCATAGGCTTCGCCTTCAGGCACGTGAAAGCCTTCGGTGAAAAGCTTGAAGTGATGGATCAGCTCTTCCATGTTGGACTTCATCGACTCGCGGTCGGGCGCTGCCACCTTGTGGTTGCTGGTGATGACCGGGCCGGGGTTGACACGCAGCCAGTCGATGCACTGCTTGATGATGCGGTTGGACTGCCGCATCTCTTCGATGCGCACCAGGTAGCGGTCGTAGCAGTCGCCGGTCTTACCGACGGGCACGTCAAAGTCCATGCGGTCGTAGACGTCATAGGGCTGCTGCTTGCGCAGGTCCCAGGCAAAGCCCGAGCCGCGCAGCATCGGGC
>JBIKHX010000402.1:0-2551 GCA_044361945.1 Polaromonas sp.
AAGACCTGAAATACCCCGAGCGTTTTGCCACCAAGCTGCGCGAGTTGCTCGAGCTGCACAACTTCATCCTGACCGACTTTTTAAATGCGCCGGCCATTGATTTCGACACCGTCTACAGCGAGGCCATGCGCCACGCCGAGTTGCTCAAGCCCATGATGGCCGACGTCTCGCGCGAGCTCAACGACGCACACCGCGCCGGGGCTAATTTGCTTTTCGAAGGCGCTCAGGGCACCTTGCTCGACGTAGACCATGGCACTTACCCTTTTGTTACCTCCAGCAACTGCGTGGCCGGTAACGCCGCTGCCGGTGCCGGCGTGGGCCCAGGCATGCTGCACTACATTCTGGGCATCACCAAGGCCTATTGCACCCGCGTTGGTGGCGGCCCTTTCCCGACCGAGCTCGACTGGGAAAAACCCGGCACCGTGGGCTACCACCTGAGCAACGTAGGCGCCGAAAAAGGCGTGACCACCGGGCGTAGCCGCCGTTGCGGCTGGTTTGACGCGGCGCTGCTCAAGCGCTCGGCGCAGGTCAACGGTTTGTCGGGCCTTTGCATCACCAAGCTGGACGTACTCGACGGCATCGAAACGCTCAAGCTGTGCACCGGCTACGAGCTCGATGGCGCGATCACCGACATCCTGCCTATGGGCGCCGATGATATTGCCCGTTGCAAGCCCATCTACGAAGACATGCCAGGTTGGACTCAAAGCACGGTCGGCGTCACCGATTACGCCGCCTTGCCTGAAGCCGCCCGGCGCTATTTGCAGCGTATTGAAGAAGTTACCGGCGTGCCGATTCACATGGTCTCAACCAGCCCGGACCGCGACCATACGATTCTGCTGCGCAACCCTTACGCGGCCTGATCGTGGGCAACACCTTCATAGTTTTTTGAACCGCTCTTTTGGATTGGAAGAACTTCATGTTGACTGAAGACGGCAAACACCTTTACGTGAGCTACGACGAGTACCACAACCTGATTGAAAAATTGGCGATCAAAATTTACCAGTCGGGCTGGGAGTTCGACACCATTTTGTGCCTGGCGCGCGGCGGCATGCGTCCCGGCGACATCCTCTCTCGCGTATTTGACAAGCCCCTGGCCATCATGTCCACCAGTTCTTACCGCGCAGATTCGGGCACGGTGCAGGGCAACCTGGACATCGCCCGCTTCATCACCACGCCCAAGGGCGAGATTGCCGGCCGGGTTTTACTGGTTGATGACCTGGCCGACACCGGCCACACTCTCAAGGCCGTGATTCACCAACTGCGTACCAACTACAAGCCGATTACCGAGCTGCGCAGCGCCGTCATCTGGACCAAGGGCGTGTCCACCTTCCAGCCCGATTACTCGGTCGACTATCTGTCCACCAACCCCTGGATCCACCAGCCCTTTGAAGGCTATGACGCGTTGCGTCCTGCGCAACTGATTGAAAAGTGGAAAGTCTGAACCCGCCCCAAGGTCTGTAACATCGGGGTCATGAAAGACCTCAGTACCCAGCTCATTCACCACCCCTACCAGCCACCGGCTGGTTTTGAAGCTGTTACCGTCCCGGTTCACAGGGCCTCCACGGTGATTTTCCCGAATGTCGCGGCCTTGCGCCAGCGCGACTGGAAGCACAAAAAAGGCTACACCTACGGTCTGAACGGCACCCCCACCACCTTTGTGCTGGAAGAGCGCATTGCCACGCTCGAAGGCGGTCGCTATTGCACGCTGGTGCCCAGCGGACTGGCGGCCGTGGCGCTGGTCAACATGGCCTTTTTGCGCGCCGGTGACGAACTGCTGATTCCCGACAACGCCTACGGCCCCAACAAGACGCTGGCCGAGCATGAAATGAAGGCCTGGGGTATCAGTCACCGCTATTACGACCCGATGGACCCTGAGGACCTGCGGCAAAAGCTGAGCGTCAAAACGCGGCTGGTGTGGCTGGAAGTGCCGGGTTCCATCACATTGGAGTTTCCTGATATCAAGGCCCTGACCGCTGTCTTGCGCGCGCATTCGCATCGCCATCCCCTGGGTCTGGTCAGCGTGCTTGACAACACCTGGGGCGCAGGCCTGGCATTCAATGCCTTTGATTTGGGCGTCGACATCTCTGTCCAAGCGCTGACCAAGTACCCCAGCGGCGGCGCCGACGTGCTGATGGGCTCGGTGGTCACGCGAGACGAGGCGCTGCACCATCAGTTGCATTCCTGTCAGATGCGGGTGGGCTTTGGCGTGTCGGGCAATGACGCCGAGGCCGTGCTGCGCGGCTTGCCCAGCATGACACTGCGCTACCACGCACAAGACGCTGCCACGCGCGCACTCGCCGGCTGGATGCAGGGCCAAGCGGCTGTCGCCGAAGTGCGGCATCCGGCCTTGGCCGGCTCGCCGGGGCACGCAGCCTGGCTGCGTGACTGTTCGGGCGCTGCCTGCCTGTTCAGCGCCATCTTCAAACCTGAGTTCAGCCAGGCCCAAGTCGACCTTTTTTGCGATAGCCTGCAGCTCTTTAAGCTGGGTTACAGCTGGGCCGGGCCTATGAGTCTTTGCGCACCCTATGACGTGCCGTCCATCCGCAGCGCA
>JBIKHX010000403.1:0-2548 GCA_044361945.1 Polaromonas sp.
AAAGAGTTTTTCTTTGATCGCAGCCATCACATCACCGCCCCGACTTGCCATGGCACAAACTCGTTTTGTCCGTAGCCATGTTTTTCGCTTTTGCTTTGCTCGCCCGAGGCGGTGGCCAGCACCATCTCAAAAATGCGCTGGCCCATGGCCTGGATGCTCATGCCGCTGTCAATGATCTCGCCGCAGTTGATGTCCATGTCTTCTTCCTGGCGCCTCCAGAGAGCCGAGTTAGTGGCCAGTTTGAGTGAAGGCGAGGGCGCGCAGCCGTAGGCAGAGCCGCGCCCGGTGGTGAAGCAAATCAAGTTGGCACCACCGGCCACCTGGCCCGTGGCACTCACCGGGTCGTAGCCCGGCGTGTCCATGTAAACAAAGCCGTGCGCATTCACGGGCTCTGCGTATTCATAGACAGCCTCGAGGTTGCTGGTGCCGCCCTTGGCCACCGCACCCAGCGACTTTTCAAGAATCGTCGTCAGCCCGCCGGCCTTGTTGCCGGGCGAGGGGTTGTTGTTCATCTCGCCGCCGTTGATCTGCGTGTACTGCTCCCACCACTTGATGCGGCCAATCAGTTTGTGCGCCACCTCGGGGCGCACCGCGCGACGCGTGAGCAAATGCTCGGCGCCGTAAATCTCAGGTGTTTCGCTAAGGATGGCGGTACCGCCGTGAGCCACCAGCAAGTCCACCGCCGCGCCCAGTGCCGGGTTGGCGCTGATGCCCGAGTAGCCGTCCGAGCCGCCGCATTGCAGGCCGATGGTGATGTGCGCAGCGCTGCAGGGCTCGCGCTTGACGGCGTTGGCGCGTGGCAGCATCTCTTGAATGAGGGCAATGCCTTTGTCTACGGTTTGGCGCGTGCCGCCGCTGTCTTGAATATTGAAAACGCGAAAGTTCTCGCCTTCTTTGAGCGCGCTGTGCGCCAGCCAGGCATTGATCTGGTTGGACTCGCAGCCCAGGCCCACCACCAGCACGCCGGCAAAGTTGACGTGGGTGGCATAGCCGGCCAAAGTGCGCTCCAGTATTTTCATGCCCAGGCCGTCACCGTCCATGCCGCAGCCGGTGCCGTGCGTCAGCGCCACCACGCCGTCTACGTTGGCAAAGTCTTTCAGCGCAGCCGGGTTGGTGCGGCGCGAAAAATGGTCGGCAATCGCGCGTGCTGCCGTGGCCGAGCAATTGACGCTGGACAAAATGCCGATGTAGTTGCGCGTGGCTACGCGGCCGTCGGCGCGCTTGATGCCCATGAACGTGGCTTCGAGCTTGGCCGGTGCAGGCTTGACGTCGGCGCCAATGGCGTAGTCGCGCGCAAAGTCACCTTTGTCCGGCCCCATGTTCAGGTTGTGCGTGTGCACATGCTCGCCGGCAGCAATCGGCTGGCTGGCAAAGCCGATGATCTGGTTGTAGCGGCGGACGGCATCGCCTGTTTGTAAGGCTTTGCTGGCGACTTTGTGGCCTGGGGGAATCAGGCCTTTGGTGGTGAAGTCTTCTATTTTTGTGCCACTGATGAATTGTGTCCGTGCTATGACGACGTCGTCTGCTGTGTGGAGTCTGATGAATGGAATCATGGTTTTGCGTTTTTAAATTCAGGTTGCAGTTGGGTTCTATTGCTGGCCGACGAGGCCGGGGTGGGTAGCTACGCGAATGTCCTCCGCGCGGCCTAGGGCCGCAGCTCCTCCTTGATTTCGCTTCGCCACCCACCCCAACCTCATCGGCAGACCGTGTGGCGGCGCAGTTTTGAAGAATCGGACACGCACACTGCTCACAAGATCATGCCGATGCGGTGCTTGGCGCAGCGGCATCAAGGAGGAGCTGTCGCCATAGGCGACGCGGGGGACAGCCGCGGAGCCAAGTACCGCGTCGGCATGATCCCAAACAAGGCGTAACTCTTTCATGCAAAGCCTAGTAAAACATTTTGGGCAGCCACAAAACCAGGCTGGGCACATAGGTGATGATGATCAAGCTGCCGAGCAGGGGAAATAGCCAGGGCAGGATGGCCATGGTGGTGCGCTCGACCGACAGCTTGGCCACCCGGGCCAGCACAAACAGCACCATGCCCATGGGCGGGTGCAGCAGGCCAATCATGAGGTTGAGCACCATCACCAGGCCGAAGTGAACCGGGTCAATGCCCAGCTTCATTGCAATCGGCACCAGAATCGGCACGAGGATCGTGATGGCTGCCGTCGGTTCCAGAAAGCAGCCGACAAACAGCATCAGCAAATTGGCCAGCAGCAGGAACACCCAGGCCTCTTGGGTAAAGTCCAGCACCCAGGCGGCGATGTCGGTGGTCACGCCGGTGGCGGTCAGCATCCAGCCGAAGATCGAGGCCGCAGCCACGATGACCAGCACCGTGGCCGTGGTCTCTACTGTGTCCAGACACACCTTGACGAACATCTTGAAGTTGATGGTGCGGTACCAGACAAAGCCCAGAATCATGGACCACACGCAGGCGGCAATCGCGCCTTCGGTGGGCGTGAAGATACCGGTGGTCATGCCGCCAATCAGCAGCACCGGCGTCATGATGGGCAGCACGGCCTGAAAGTTAAAGGCCTTGTCAGCTACA
>JBIKHX010000055.1:0-8696 GCA_044361945.1 Polaromonas sp.
CCGGCAGCGCGAAAAGCGGGCATGTTGAGCGGCGAAATGCCGCCCACGGGCAAGACCAGCGTCTCGGCCGGCAGCACGGCGCGCAGGGCTTTGAGCACTTGGGGTGTGATCATTTCAGCAGGAAATATTTTCAACCCGCTGGCACCGGCGGCCAGTGCGGCAAAGGCTTCACTGGCCGTCATGACGCCGGGCAGGCAGACCATGCCCAGGCGCACGGCTTCAGCCACCACCGCAGGATTGAAGTTCGGTGAGACGATCAGCTCGCCGCCGGCGGAATGCACCTGACGCACATCCTCGGGCGTGAGCACCGTGCCGGCGCCCACCAAAGCCTGCGGAAAAGCCTTGCGCAAGGTGGAAATGCTTTGCAGCGGCTGGGGTGAATTCAGCGGCACTTCAATGAGGTCCCAGCCGGCGTCAACTAAAACCTGGCCGACCGCCAGTGCCTCTAGAGGGTGCAGACCGCGCAAGATGGCGACCAGCGGCAGGCGGCCCATGGCCGTCTTGAACTTAGTGTGGGGTGTCATGGCGTTCAGTGGTTGTCGCGCGGCACGAAGGAGCCGCGTTTACCGACCAGAAAGTCCAGGTCAGCGCCTTCGTCAGCCTGCAGCACGCGGTCGATGTAAAGCTTCCAGTAACCCGAGGTCAAAGGTGGCTCGGGTGCTTTCCAGCTTTCGCGGCGGCGCGCCAGTTCTTCGTCGCTCACATGCAGGTGCAAGCGGCGCTTGGGCACATCGAGCTCGATCATGTCGCCGTTGTGCACCAGCGCCAGCGGGCCACCGGCCGCCGCTTCAGGCGCAGTGTGCAAGATCACGGTGCCGTAGGCGGTGCCGCTCATGCGGGCGTCGCTGATGCGCACCATGTCGGTGATGCCTTTGCGCAGCACCTTGGGCGGCAGCGGCATGTTGCCGACTTCGGCCATGCCGGGGTAGCCCTTGGGGCCGCAGTTCTTGAGCACCATCACGCAGTTCTCGTCGATGTCCAGGGTCTCGTCATCAATGCGGGCGTGAAAGTCTTCAATGGTTTCAAACACCACGGCACGGCCGGTGTGAACCATGAGCGCTGGCGTGGCGGCGCTGGGTTTGATCACCGCACCGCGTGGCGACAAATTGCCGCGCAGCACGGCGATGCCGGCTTTTTCTTTGAAAGGAGCAGACAGCGGCTTGATCACATCGGCATTGAAGTTCTCAGCGTCTGCGATGTTGGCGGCCACCGTTTGGCCGTTGGCGGTGACGAGGTCCAGATGCAGATGCTGGGAAATTTCTTTCATCACCACCGGCAGGCCGCCGGCGTAGCAAAAATCTTCCATCAGGTACTTGCCTGAGGGTTGCAGGTTGACCAGGCAGGGCAGGTCGCTGGCCAGGCGGTCAAAGTCGTCCACCGTGAGTTTGAGCCCCAGGCGCCCGGCAATGGCGATCAGGTGAATCACCGCGTTGGTCGAGCCGCCGATGGCTGCCAGGGTCTTGATGGCGTTTTCAAAGGCTTCTTTGGTGAGAATTTTTGACAAGAGCTGGTCTTCATGCACCATGGCCACCGCGCGTCGGCCGGCCATGCGGGCCAGCACATTGCGCCGGCCATCGACCGCCGGGTAGGCGGCATTGCCGGGCAGGCCCACGCCCAGCGCCTCGACCATGCTGGCCATGGTGCTGGCCGTGCCCATGGTCATGCAATGGCCGTGGCTGCGGTGCATGCAGCTTTCGGCTTCAAAAAACTCTTGCAGCTTCAAGGTGCCGGCGCGCACCTGCTCACTCATGCTCCACACGCCGGTGCCCGAGCCGAGTTCCTGGCCGCGCCATTTGCCGCTGAGCATGGGGCCGCCGCTCACACCGATGGTGGGCAGGTCCACGCTGGCTGCACCCATCAGCAGCGAAGGCGTGGTCTTGTCGCAGCCCATCAGCAGCACCACGCCGTCGATCGGGTTGCCGCGAATGCTTTCTTCCACATCCATGCTGGCCAGGTTGCGGTAGAGCATGGCGGTCGGGCGCAGCAGGGTCTCGCCCAGCGACATCACCGGAAACTCGAGCGGAAAGCCGCCGGCCTCGTAAACGCCGATCTTTACTTGCTCGGCAATGGTGCGAAAGTGCGAGTTGCAGGGCGTCAGTTCGCTGAAGGTGTTGCAAATGCCGATGACAGGCCGGCCGTCAAACTGGTCATGCGGCACGCCTTTGCCTTTGACCCAGCTGCGGTAGGCAAAGCCGTCCCGGTCCTGCCGGCCAAACCATTGCTGGCTGCGCAGTTCTTCGGGGCGTTTTTTGGCGGGTGGGGGGGATTTAGGGTCGGTCATTGGGGAAAGTCCTTAAGGGGAAGAACATATTATCGTCATACGATTGGACTTGTGAGAACTGGTAATAACCATGATTAAAAATGTTCACGGCAACACCGTCGACCACCTCGGTGAAGCCGTAGTGGCTGGACGTTATGCCGTGGGCGCAGCCTTGCCCCCCGAACCGTTGCTGTGCGCTGAGCTGGGCGTGAGCCGCACCGTCGTGCGCGAAGCGGTCAAGTCGCTGGTGGCCAAAGGGCTGATCAGCACCGGCCCCCGGGTCGGCACCCGTGTCATGCCCGAAGAGCACTGGAACTGGTTTGACCCCGATGTGGTGGCCTGGCAGTCCAAGGCCGGACTGACGCCCGGATTTTTGCGTGACCTGCAGGATTTGCGCCGCGTGGTCGAACCCGCGGCCATGCGACTGGCCGCCGAGCGTGCCAGCGCCCAGGACATTGCCGGCCTTGAAGCGGCATTTGCCGGCATGACGCAAGCAGTCCACAGCGGCGGGGACTACATCACCCATGACCTGCGCTTTCACCAGGGTCTGCTGCGCGCCAGCGGCAACCGCATGCTGCAGCAAATGAGCAAGGTGCTGGGCGCCTTGCTGCGCACCAGCTTCGAGTTGTCCACCAGCCGCCCCGACGGTCCGCGTTCATCCCTTCATCTGCACCGCGCGGTGCTTGACGCCGTGATCGCTCACCAACCCGATGCAGCCGAAACCGCTATCCGGGTGCTGATCGACGGCGCACACAACGACATTGAAGAAGTACTGGCTTCGCGCCGGCACCTGCCGAAGCTGGGTAAGCCGGCCTCGCAACTCAGAGCGGCCTGAAGCGCCTCACAATCTAATCGTCCGTTTACCCTGGAGCCACTTTTGCAAGCCATCGTCCGTTATTTTTTCAAGCTGCTCGAGGTGCTTGTGGTCGTCTTCATGATTGCCATGGTGGTGATGGTGTTCGGCAATGTGGTGCTTCGTTACGGCTTTAATTCGGGCATCAGCATCTCTGACGAAATGTCCCGCTACTGTTTTATTTGGCTTACCTACGTGGGCGCCATGGTCGCCATGCGCGAAGGCGGTCACCTGGGGGTGGATTCGCTGATCAAGCACCTGGGTCTGCGCGGAAAAAAAGTTTGCCTGTTCATCAGCGAATGCTTGATGTTGATGTGCAACGGCCTGTTTTTTCTCGGCACCTACAAAATGCACGAGTTACAGGTGACGAATATTTCTCCGGTGGCCGGCATTTCAATGATCTGGGTCTACGGCATCGGCTACGTGGTTGGCATTGTCATGGGCATCATCAATTTGCGCGTGATCTACCGCCTGCTTGCGGGCACCATCACTGAAAGCGAGTTGCTGCAGGTGGTTGAAACTGAAGGTTTGGCCGACGCTGAAAAGCAGTTGAAGGAGGCCAAGGCATGACCGTCACCGTCTTTATTCTCAGTTTGTTGGCGGCCATGGCCATCGGCATGCCGATCGCTTATGCCTTGCTGGTCTGCGGTCTGACACTCATGGGGTATTTATCGCTGACCAGCGGCCTGGTGACTTTTGACAGCCAGATTCTCGCGCAGCGTTTCGTCGATGGAGCCGACAACTTTCCGCTGCTGGCGGTACCGTTTTTCCTGCTGGCCGGCGAGTTCATGAACGCCGGCGGTTTGAGCCGCCGCATTGTCAACCTGGCGATGGCCTGGGTCGGGCACTTTCGCGGCGGTCTGGGTTATGTCACGGTGATTGCGGCCGTCATCATGGCGTCCCTGTCGGGCTCGGCGGTGGCCGACACGGCAGCGCTGGCCGCTTTGCTGATTCCCATGATGCGTGCTGCCGGCTACAACATCGGCAGGGCCTCCGGGCTGATTGCCTCGGGCGGCATCATTGCGCCGGTGATTCCGCCGTCGATTGGCATGATTATTTTTGGTGTAGCCGGCAATGTGTCCATCACCAAGCTGTTTCTGGCCGGCATCGTGCCGGGCATTTTGATGGGTGTGGCCATCGGCCTGACCTGGTGGTGGGTGGCCAAGAGAGAAAACGTACCACCAGGCCCGCGCGTCAGCATGCCTGATCGCCTGAAGATCACGGCTGAAGGCGGCTTTGCATTGGCGCTGCCGGTACTGATCATCGGCGGTATGAAGTTCGGCGTTTTCACGCCGACCGAAGCCGCCGTGGTGGCTGCGGTCTACAGTTTTGTGGTGGGCATGTTCATTTACCGCGAGCTCAAGTTCAAAGCTTTGTACAACTTGATCTTGGCAGCCGGTAAAACCACGGCGGTGGTGATGTTCCTGGTGGCGGCCGCCATGGTCAGTGCCTGGTTGATCACGGTGGCCAATATTCCGACCGAAGTCGCCAATATGTTGTCGCCTTTCATGGACAACAAAATCCTGTTGATGTTTGTCATGATGGTTCTGATCGTGATCGTCGGGACCGCGCTTGACTTCACGCCCACGGTGCTCATCCTCACACCGGTGCTCATGCCAGTGGTGCTCAAGGCGGGCATTGACCCGGTCTATTTCGGCGTGATGTTTATCATGAACAATGCCATCGGCCTGATCACGCCTCCGGTAGGCACCGTGCTCAATGTGGTTTGTGGCGTCGCCAAGATCAGTATGGACGAGGCCTTCAAAGGGGTTTTGCCCTTTTTGCTGGCCCAGTTGACCGTGCTGTTTTTGCTGGTATTGTTCCCCTCCATCGTTTTGGTGCCACTGCATTGGTTGATGAAGTGAACCTGACCTTGTTTTTCCCCGTGGTTTTTTATTAGTTTCGGTTACCAACTGTTTTTATAAAAGGAGACTTGTATGTTCAAACGTAGAACCCTCGCTTCAGCCCTGGCTGCTGCTACTTTGCTGGTGGCTACCTCCAGCTTTGCCCAATTTGCCGACCGCACCATCAAGTTCACCAATGGCGTGAACGAAGACCACCCTGTGGGCTTGGGCGTGAAGAAAATGCAGGAAGTGCTGGCGGCCAAAACCGGCGGCAAACTCAAAATCAGTGCCTTCTGGGGCGGCTCTGCCGGCGGCGATCTGCCAGCCACGCAGGCCTTGCGTGCCGGCACGCAAGAGATGGTTTGCACCTCCAGCTCACCTTTGGTAGGCATCGTCAAGGAATTGGGCGCATTTGACCTGCCTTTCCTGTTTCTCAATGAAAAGGAAGCTGATGCCGTGCTGGACGGCCCGGCTGGCGTGTACTTCAACAAGAAGCTCGAAGAAGCCGGTCTGGTGAATCTGGCCTATTGGGAAAATGGTTTTCGCAACCTGACCAACAGCAAGCGCCCGGTCACCAAAGTCGAAGACTTTGATGGCGTCAAAGTGCGCGTCATGCAAAACAACATCTTCATTGACACTTTCAAGACCCTGGGTACCAATGCCGTGCCAATGGCTTTCGGTGAAGTGTTCACTGCGCTGGAAACCAAAACCATCGACGGCCAGGAAAATCCCTTTGTCACCATTGAGACATCCAAGTTCAATGAAGTGCAAAAGTTTCTGTCGGTCACGCGCCATGCTTACACACCTTTCCTGGTGCTTTACAGCAAGAAGCTGTGGGACCAGCTGAGTGCGCAAGAGCAAGCCGTGCTGCGTGAAGCGGCCCGTGAAGGCCAGAAAGTTCAGCGCGCTGCCAACCGCACGCTCAATGAGAAATCTCTCGCTTCCCTGAAAAGCAAAGGCATGCAGGTCAACGAGATCTCCCCGGCTGAGATGAAGCGTATTTCAGACAAGATCCGCCCTGTCTATGACAAGAACATTCCCACCATCGGTGCTGAAGCCGTTAACGTGGTCTGGGATGCCTTGAAGAAGTCACGCGGCGGCTGAAACGCCCGCTGATGCAGCCGCCGGGGTAAGCCCTGGCGGCTTTTTTCATTCCTTGATTGATTTGCCACAACCTCACGAGGCCAACCCTTGAAGATCACCAACGTAGAAACTGTCCGGCTCGGCGAGTTCCCCAACATCATCTGGGTGCGCATTCATACCGACGAGGGCCTGACCGGTCTGGGTGAAACCTTCATGGGTGCCGCAGCGGTCGAGGCTTATATCCATGAGTGGGTGGGCCCTAAGCTGATCGGCAAAGACCCGCTGGCCATTGAGTCGCGCAACCGCGATATCACGGGTTACCTGGGCTGGCGCGGCTCCGGTGCAGAAACGCGCGGCAACTCTGCCGTGGACATTGCACTGTGGGACATTTTTGGCAAAGCCGCCAACATGCCGGTCTACACCGCGTTGGGCGGCAAAAGCCGAGACGATATCCGCATCTACAACACTTGCGCCGGCTACCAGTACGTGCGCAGCACCACCAACCAGTCCAGTGCGAACTGGGGCATAGGCGCCGCTAAAAAATCTGCCGGCCCTTACGAAGACCTGGAAGGCTTTCTGAACCGCGCCGGCGAGCTGGCCGAGTCGCTGCTGTCTGAGGGCATCACCGGCATGAAGATCTGGCCGTTTGATCCGGCTGCCGAAAAAAGCCACGGCCAGTACATCAGCAATGCCGACCTCGATCTGGCGCTCGAACCCTTTCGCAAGATTCGCGATGCGGTGGGCCAGAAGATGGACATCATGGTCGAGTTCCACTGTCTGTGGCGATTGCCCATGGCACAAAAGATCTCGCGCGCCCTCAAGCCTTTTAATACCTTCTGGCATGAAGACGCGATCCGCATGGACAGCCTGGATTTACTCAAGCAGTACGCCAAAGACTGCGACGCCCTAATCTGCGCCAGCGAAACCCTGAGCTACAAATGGGGCTTCAAGGACTACCTGCAAACCGGTGTGGCAGGCGTTGTGATGCCCGACCTCAGCTGGTGTGGCGGCCTGTCTGAAGGCCGCAAAATTGCCGCACTCGCCGACGCCTGGCAGCTGCCGGTGGCGCCGCATGACTGCACCGGTCCGGTGGTCTGGACAGCCTCCAGCCATTTGTCATTGCACGCGCCCAACGCCCTGGTGCAGGAAAGCGTGCGCGCTTTCTACACCGGCTGGTACAAAGAACTGGTCACTGAGTTGCCCGTGGTCAAAAACGGCATGCTCAGCCTGGGCGACAAACCGGGCCTGGGCCTTGAACTTCTGCCCGACCTGCATTTGCGCGCTGACGCCATCGTGCGCAACACCAACGCCTCCTGAAGTTTTTCAACCGTTCAAGGCCGACCATGAAAATCAAATCCGTCAAACCCTTCATCCTGCATGTGCCGGTGACCGGCTCGCAGATTGCCGACAGCACGCACAGCATCTCGCACTGGGGTGTGGTGGGCGCGCAGATCGAAACGGAAGACGGCTTGTCGGGCTACGGTTTTACCGGCACGCACGCGCACCTGGCCAGCGACCACCTGATCACCCGTTGCATCGAAACCTGCCACGCTCCGCTGCTGGTCGGTGAAGACAGCCGAGACATCACGCGCCTGTGGCAAAAACTGGCGCGCAACCCGGCGCTGCAATGGGTGGGCCGCGCCGGCATCACCAGCCTGGCGCATGCCGCCATCGACGTGGCGTTGTGGGACCTCAAGGCCAAGGCGGCCGGCCAGCCGCTGTGGAAAGTGCTGGGCGGGCAAATTCGCGACAAGGTACGGGCTTACAACACCGACATCGGCTGGCTCAGCATCCCTGACGATCAACTGGTGGCCGGTGCAGTGCATGCGGTAGAGCAGGGCTTCACCGGCATCAAGATCAAGGTCGGCTCCAGCGTCGAGCGCGACCTGCGCCGTCTGGCCGCCGTGCGTCAGGCCATCGGGCCGGATGTCACCCTGGCCATTGATGGCAACGGTAAATGGGACCTGGCCACCTGCCAGCGTTTTTGCCGCGCTGCAGAGGCCCAAGATGTGTTCTGGTTTGAAGAGCCGCTTTGGCATGACGACGTCAAGGGCCATGCGCAACTGGCCCGTGCCACCAGCATCCCGGTGGCGCTGGGCGAGCAGCTCTACACGACCGACGCTTTTGCCGAATTTTTTGCGCAGCAGGCGATTGCCTGGGTGCAGCCCGATGTCACGCGCATGGCCGGCTTGACCGAGGTGCTGCGCGTGTGTGACACGGCGCATTCATTTCGCCTGCCGGTGGCTGCGCATGCCGGCGACATGAGCCAGGTGCATGTGCACCTGTCTTACGCGCACCCGGCTTGCGAGGTGCTGGAATACATACCCTGGATCAAGGACTGCTTCACCGACCCGGCCGAGGTGGTCAATGGTTATTTCCGCCTGCCCACATTGCCCGGCGCTGGCACCACCCCGACCCCCGAGGCCTGGGCGCGCTACCGACAGCCCACGGCTTGAATTAAAACCCTTTGAATTTTTTTCGAAAGCCCGCATGACTACGCCTGCCAAGCTCACCACCGTCATTCTTTTTACCGACACCGATGGCCGCGCCCGCTTTCGCGAGGAAGCGCTGGCACTCACGGAAGGCACACCCCAGGCCATGCTGTCGCCGCTGCGGCCGTCGTCGGGCTACCAGCTGCGTCAGAGCCCGGTGGGTT
>JBIKHX010000056.1:0-8690 GCA_044361945.1 Polaromonas sp.
CTCGTAGTGCTGCCCTTTGGGCGGGAGCATGGGCGGGAAGTGGTTATGCCCTTCGAGCATCAGTTCGACGTGGCCAAAGCCCATGTACGGGCCGTACCAGTCCGGCCCGTAGTTGGCACTGCTTTCTCTGCACTCAGGAGATCCCGTGGGCGCAAAGGTATGCGATGTCTTGAAATGGGCTTTGCCAATCAATGCGGTCTTGTAGCCAGCTCGGGTCAGGGCACCGGCAAAGCCTTTTTCACCCACCTCATCGGGCAGATCGATGCCGTTGTCGGACACACCATGGGTTCTGGGCAGCAGGCCGGTCAGGATGGACGAGCGCGAGGGCTGGCAAACCAAGTTGGGCGTGATGCAAGCCTTGAACCGCGTTCCTGCCTTGGCCATTTCGTCCAGGTGCGGCGTCTTCACGTGCCGGCCTTCAAAGCCGTAGCAGTCTGCCCGCTGCTGATCGGACGTGATGAAAATGATGTTGGGCCGCTGCATCGGCTTATTCCGGTGTGATGCCAGCGGCCTTGACCACTGCAGGCCAGCGGGAAAGCTCATCGCGGATCATGCGCGCCATGTCCTCGGGCGAGGCGCTGGTCGCGTTGTCCATGCCGATGGCAGCCAGCTTCTCGGTGACGGCAGCTTGCTGCATGATTTTGACCAGCTCCGCATGGATCCTGGTCACTATGGGTGCGGGTGTGCCGGCAGGCGCCACAATGGCTTGCCACTGGCTGGTGGCAAAGCCTGGCAAGCCGGACTCGGCCAAGGTCGGCACATTCGGCAAGACCGCAGAACGCGCACCCCCGGTCACGGCAATCGCCTTGAGCTTGCCGCTCCTGATGTGGGGCAGCGCGGGCGCCATGCCGAGCAAACCGAGCTTGACCTGACCACCGACCACATCCACCACCGCGGGCCCGCCTCCTTTGTAGGGTATCGGCGTGATATCCACGCCAGCCGCAGCTTTGATCATTTCTAGCGCCAGGTGTTGGGGCCCGCCGTAGCTGGGCAGTGCGGCAGAAAGATCTTTGGGGTTCTGGCGCACGTAGCTCACCACTTCGCGCAGGTTGCTGGCCGCCACGGAGGGGTGGGCCACCAGTACATGCGAGCCCCTTCCCAGCAGGGAAATGGGCGCGAAACTGGCTGCAGGATCGTGGTTCAGCGTCTTGGAGGTAGATGGAAAGATGGTGTTGGCGTCGACAAACATCAAAAGCGTATAGCCGTCTGCCGGGGCTTTGGCAGCGATGTCGGTGCCCACAATCCCCCCGGCACCGGGCTTGTTGTCCACGACCACCGCTTGTCCCAGGGCCTCACCCAAGGGCTGGGCCACCAAGCGGGCAACCACGTCGGTCACGCCCCCGGCAGCATGCGGCACAACAAGACGGATGGGCCGGTTAGGCCAAGTCTGAGCGCTTGCCAATTGAGACACGCCAGCCAACAAAATAAAGATCAGAGCGGTGGTCGCCCCAGACAGTCTTTCATTCAAGGTCATTGCATTCTCCTGTTGATTACCCTTGGGCCCGTACTTGGGAGCAGCGGGTGTGCCCACCCGAAAAATCATTCTAGAAAGCCTCAAACTTATTGATAATAGGAATAGCGCAATAGCAGATATTCTTATTTTTGTGGACCAAATCCAGTCATGAATATTGAGCAGCTGAAAATTTTCATCAGTGTTGCCGCGACGGGGAGCTTCTCTCGCACGGCGACGCTGACCGACTCCACCCAGTCGTCAGTGAGCAAAGCGGTAGCACAGCTCGAAACCGAGCTTGGCGCGAAGTTGTTTGAGCGAACCGGACGGGGAGCAACTTTGAACACAGCGGGCCGCGCCCTGCTGGGCCGTGCTGAAGCCCTGACCCGTGACGCCGACAGTCTGGCGGACTTGATTGCCGAGATCACAGGCAAAACTTCCGGCACCGTCAAGTTTGCAGTGCAGCCGTCGGTCAGTTGGCCCTTGGTCCACGAACTTGTGACACATACGCGCAAGCACCACCCCGACATCCGCCTGCAAATTGCAGAAGGCACCACCCATCAGATCGAGGAATGGCTGGCAGACGGCCGGGTTGATCTGGGCGTGCTTTCAAAAGCGCCCACATCTGATTTGGGCGAGTCATGGCCCCTGTTTTCAATCCCCCTGTTGCTGGTGTCACGCGGAAACGGTGCGGCAGAGCCTGGCGGTACGGTCTCGCTAGCGCAATTGGCTGAGATTGCGCTGGTCATTCCCACTGCACCCAACGGCGGTCGTCTGCTGCTCGAAGAAGCTGCGCAGCGCGCAAAACTCACGCTCAATATCGTGCTTGAAGTTAACTCGAATTACCTGATCAAGCGATTGGTCGCTGCGGGGGACCTCAGCATGGTGGCGACCTGGCCATCGGTGAGTGCCGAAATTGCATCCGGCGAACTGAGATCACGTGCGCTGTACGACCCCGTCATCAGGCAGACGTTCTACTTGGCCATCGGAGGTCGGCGTGCGCCTGCGCGCAGTGTTCGTGCTGTCGCCGATGCCATTCGGCAGTTTGTACCGCTGCCGGATTGGCAGGCCATCATCCCGGGGTGATTGAGCCGCGCAGCGTCAGCCCGATCACTCCGCCTTGACCCCCACCTGCTTGGCGATTTTGGTCCACTTGGTGATTTCACTGTCAATAAAACGAGCAAACTGCTGCGGTGTGCCACCTATGGGCTCCAGACCGCCCGCCATCAGCTTGTCGTTCACGGCTGGCGTGCTCATCACCTTGTTAAACGCCTCATTGATTTTCTTCACCACGTCGGCATTCATACCCGGAGGACCCGTCAGGCCCTGCCAGGCAGTGGCATCAAAGCCGGGAAAACCACTTTCCGCAATGGTGGGAATGTTGGGTGCGTTGGCTGAGCGCTTGGTGGTGGCCACTGCCAGCGCACGCAGCTTGCCAGTTTGAACATGCGGCATCAGGTTGGCTTGGTCGGCCATCACGACCTGAATTTGACCACCCAAGGTATCCGTCACCATGGGACCGCCGCCCTTATAGGGAACGTGCACCATGTCGATACCCGCTTGGGCCTTAAACAGCTCAGTGCCCAGATGCGGCAAGCTGCCGCTGCCGGCCGAGCCGTAGGAAAGCTTACCCGGGTTGGCCTTGGCGTATTGCACCAGCTCAGCCACGTTTTTGACAGGTAGGCTGGGGTGAACCACCAACACGTAATTGACGTCGACCGTGCGCACGATATGGGTAAAGTCTTTACGCGGGTCATAGGGCATCTTGTCGTAGATGCCGACGTTGATGGCCAGCGATGCAATGTTGCCCAGCAGCAGGGTGTAGCCATCGGGCGCGGCTTGCGCCACCATGCCCGCGCCCAGCATACCGCTGGCACCACTCTTGTTGTCGATCACCACCGGTTGGCCTAAGGCCTCAGCCAACCCCGGTTGCACCACTCTGGCATAAAAATCGACCGCACCGCCCGGAGGAAAGGGGACCACCAGCCGAATAGGTTTGTTGGGATAGGCCTGGGCCAGCACGCTACAGGCCGTCAAAAAACCAAGGATGGCGACACAAATCCGCTGCCATTTGAAGCCAGTGCGCATAGCTTTGTCTCCTATTTTTCGGCGAGTGTACACTTTAAATTTACCCCCTAAAAGGCGACTTTATGGCCCCCACCATCGACCGGTTGAACTGCTGGGTGCTGCGTGCGCCGATCGCCGAACCCGTGGCCAATGCCTTTGGCGCCATGAGCAATCGGCCTGCCGTTTTTTTGCGCGTGAGTGCCAGCGACGGCGCCACGGGTTGGGGTGAGGTGTTCAGTAATTTCCCGCAAGTGGGCGCCGAGCACCGGGCTCGGCTGGTCAGCAGCATCTTTGCCCCCATGCTGGCGGGCGTGGCGGCCGATGACCCGGCAAGCGTACGCAGCCTGCTGGACCAGCGCACCCGGCAGATGGCGATCCAGTGTGGCGAGCCCGGGCCCTTTGCCCAGATCACCGGCGCGGTAGACCAGGCGCTGTGGGACATGGCCGCCCGCCGCGCCAACCAGCCGCTTTGGAAACTACTGGGCGGCAGCAGCGGCCGGGTTCGGGTCTATGCCAGCGGCATCGGGCCCGACAAAGTAGTGGCGGTGGCCCTGGCCAAACACGCTGAGGGTTACCGCGCCTTCAAACTCAAGGTCGGCTTTGGTGCCGAACGCGATGTGGCCAACCTGGCCGCCATGCGCGAAGCCCTGGGCCCGGACGCGGTGATCATGTGTGATGCCAACCAGGCCTGGTCGCCCTCTGATGCTCCTGCCCGCATTGCCGAGCTGGCGCCCTATCAGCCCTACTGGATTGAAGAACCCATTGGCGCCGACCAGCCACACGCCGCCTGGCGCAGCCTGGCCCAGGCCAGCTCTGTGCCCCTGGCAGCCGGCGAAAACCTGCGTGGTGAACTCGCATTTAGCGAGGCCATTGAAGCCGGCTATCTGCGGTTTGTGCAGCCCGACGTGGGCAAGTGGGGCGGCATCACAGGCGGGCTGGCCGTAGCACGCCAGGCACAGGCGCGGGGCATCGCGTATTGCCCGCACTGGCTGGCAGGCGGCGTCGGTCTGGCTGCCAGCCTGCACGCCCTGGCCGGCTCCGGCACACCCGGTGGCTGGGCAGAGGTGGACGCCAACCCCAACCCGCTGCGCGAGCAGGTGTTTGCGCTAAAGGTAGCGGACGGTTGGGCCACCTTGTCGGATGCGCCGGGCTTGGGGGTGGAGCCAGACCTGAAGGCCCTGGATGGGTACCGGGTGGTGGAGAGCTATTCCGGTTCAAAAAATAGATGATCGCAAAATCCTGGTAGCGCAGCGTGCGCGCTGTTAACGCGCCTGCGGCAACTCGTCCCAGCGGGTGGTGAAGCAGGCCGAGCGGTTGCCCGACTTCATGCCCCAGCGCGGCGCGGTGCCGCACACGCCGGTGCGCAAGGTGTTGCGCCCGTAAGTCTGGTTGAGCGCGTCGATGGCGGCCATCAGCCGGGCTGAGCGGGCGCGGGCAGGCGCGTCGTCAAACAGGGTTTCTTGCCGGGCGGCCTGGGGGCTGAGCATGGTCAGCATGACGCCGGCTTTTTTGTACTGGTAGCCGGGCTTGTAGATCAGCGCCAGGGCGCTGAGCGCGGCGCCTGTGAGGGCCAGGGTGTCGCTGCTGGGTTCGATGAGGGGCACCAGCCAGCCGGCGTTGTACTGCGGCTCGCCGGGCTTGAAGCGATTGGTCTGCACAAAGACCTGCACGGCAGCGGCGGCCGAGCCCTGCTGGCGCAGTTTTTCGGCGGCCTTGGCCACGTAGCTGGCCACCGCTTCGCGCAGCTCGGCCAGTGTTTGCACCGGCACGCCAAAGCTGCGCGAACTCATGATCTGCTGCTTGGGCGGGGCCACATCTTCGAGCGCCAGGCAAGACACTCCGCGCAACTCGCTGCAAGTGCGTGCCATCACCACGCCGAACTGCGCTTGCATGTGGGCCGGCAACTGGCGGCGCAGGTCGAGCACGCTGTGCACGCCCATGGCCTGCAGGCGCAGAGCGATGCGCCGCCCGACGCCCCAAACCTCGGCCACATCGGTTTGCGCCATCCAGGCCAGGCGCTCGGACTTGCTGAGTGCGTGCAGGTCGCACACGCCATTGAAAGCCGGGTTCTTTTTGGCCAGATGGTTGGCGAACTTGGCCAGGGTCTTGGTCGGGCCGATACCGGCGCACACCGGCAGCCCCGTCCATTGGCGGATGCGCTCGCGCATGCACTGGCCCATGGCAACACCGCCGCCGTAGTGCCGCAGCACGGACTCGACGCGCAAAAAGCTTTCGTCGATGCTGTAGACCTCGATGTCGGGGGCGAAGTCGCGCAGGATGCTGACAACGCGGTTGCTCATGTCGCCATACAGCGTGTAGTTGGAAGACAGCGCCAGAATGCCGTGCTCGGCAGCCAACTCTTTCATCTTGAACCAGGGCGTGCCCATCTTCACGCCCAGGGCCTTGACCTCGGCGCTGCGGGCGACAGCACAACCGTCGTTGTTGGACAGCACGACCATGGGCACGCCCGCCAGCCGGGGCTGAAAGACCCGCTCGCAACTGACATAAAAATTATTGACATCGACCAGCGCGAACTGTGGCGCGACCGGCACGGGGGCGGCGGTGAACACGCTCAGCCCCGCGTGGTGATGCGCCTGACCACCCCGACCACCACGCCCCAGATTTCCAGCTCGGCGCCTTCGGCAAAGGTGATGGGCGTGTAGGCCGGGTTTTCAGGCCACAGCTCGGGCTGGCCTTGCCGAATGCGCAAGCGCTTGATGGTGTATTCACCGTTGACCACGGCCACCACGATGTCGCCGGCTTGCGCTGTGAGCGAGCGGTCTACCACCACCTTGTCTTCGTGGTGAATGCCGGCGCGGTTCATCGAGTCGCCCTTGACGGTGAACATGAAGGTGGCCGGCTTGTTGCGCACCAGGTAGTCGTTGAGGTTGAGCGCTTCTTCGGTGTAGTCGGCCGCCGGCGAGGGAAAGCCGGCCGACAGGCGGTGGCTGATCAGCCGCAGCTGCGCGCCCGGCAGACCCGCCGGCACAGGCAGAAAAAACTGCGCCAGGCCGGGCTCGGTAGGGGTGGGGGGACGGGTTTCAGGGGGCAAGGAAAGCTTGTGAAAAGTACTGTATAAAAAAACAGTTTACATGCTTTCAACGCTTGACGCGCGGAGCTAAGGCCTACCGGCTACCGGGGAAAGGTCTGCCATGTACGACAAGTTTTGCTCAGTACCGGCACCCGGAGTGATTTAAAAATAGCTATAAAATTATTTATTAGCCATTAAAAATAATCATAAATAGTTACATTAATTTATTTAAAGGATTGCACCAATGTCTCACCTAAAGCTCGTCATTCAGATATCTGCCATTTTGCTTGCGGGCATCACACAAAGCCTGGCGCAGAGCGTGCCGCCCCGTGACGACATGATTTTGCGGCCCGATGCCGGGCGGGAAATCGGCCGGATTTACCAGGCTTGGCTCACGCCATTGCAACAAGGTGGCGAAGAGGCCGATACACCGGCGCTGGTACCCAGGGCGTTTCGTTCGACCGCACCCTCTGTCGCCCGCAACGCGCGCCAGTCCCGAGGCCATGCCACATTGGCCTTCACGCGGGAACAGGGCCGGGCCTATGCGCACGTGAAAATCGAGGGCATTAATCCGCAGGACATCGTGATGTTCCATATCCATTGCGGACGGCCCGGGCAACTCGGGCCCATTTTGGTAGATTTCGGCCACACGGCCAAAGGCCCGCGCGATCTGCCGGCGTCCTTCGTCAATGGAGAATTTTCAGTGGAGATAACCAATGAGGATCTGGTGGCCGTCACCGAGCACAGCCACGGTATTGTGGGATTTTTGACCGCCGGCTGCCCCATCATTCCCAGCATTCCGGTGGACCGGGTCAAGACCATTGCCGGCATGGCCTTGATCGCGGAACAAGGTGAGTTGTACTACAACCTCCACACCAAGGGGCAGACCTTCTACGGCGATATTCGCGGCCAGCTCACCCCGGTTCGCTGAGCGGGCCATTTCTAGCCCATAAAAGTACTTTATAAGGTACATTAAAACCATGTCTTCAATGAGAAGGCTGACTGCAGTTTTTTATCGATCTGCTTCTGGCGATGAACCGGTGCGCGAATGGTTGAAGGCATTGGCCAAGACTGACCGGCAGACCATCGGTGAAGATATTGCTTACGTCCAGTACAAATGGCCCATCGGAAAACCTCGGGTTGACCACTTGCGGGGCTCAGTGTGGGAAGTACGCAGCAAAATTGGGAATCGGATTGCACGTGTTCTGTTCGCCGTTGAAGAGGCTCAAATGATTCTGCTGCACGCATTCATCAAGAAGACACAGCAGACCAACCCTGCCGATATTGAACTGGCAACCCAACGATTGAAGGAGTGGAAACATGGCCAAAACAACTAAAGTGAACCCCCATGCGGGCAGCAGTTTTGATGACTTCCTGAAAGAGGACGGTATCTATGAGGAAGTGCAGGCCCGTGCGCTCAAGCGAGCACTGGCCGAGCAATTAGATGACGCTATGCAAAGCAGCAAGCTCAGCAAAGTGAGCATGGCCCAGCGCATGGCCACCAGCCGGTCTCAGCTAGACCGCGTGCTAGACCCCGGCAACTTGTCCATCCAGCTCGATACGCTCATCAAGGCGGCTAGTGCCGTTGGAAGAA
The DNA here is from genome assembly GCA_044361945.1 of Polaromonas sp. Lineage (GTDB taxonomy): Bacteria > Pseudomonadota > Gammaproteobacteria > Burkholderiales > Burkholderiaceae_C > Polaromonas. Next base: position 8,143 of record JBIKHX010000056.1, read on the forward strand.
CGGTAGAGATTCGGTTAAAACAGAATACAAAACGCACTCGCGTTACACCAGCATAAAGAAGCATCGCCGCACCTACGGGACATGCGCTTCCAACTGCTGAATTTGTAGCGTTTCAGCGGTTAGCTGTTTTGGCGTATTCGCGCTTTAAACCGGAACTTCACCTAAAACGGTGCAACGACGAATCACCCGACTTTGGGTGTGTGGGTCGTAAGGGGTGGCTTTATGAACCAAGCAACGGTTGTCCCAAACAATGAGTTGGTGTATTTGCCAGTCATGTTCATAAGACAAGTCTGCATGGATGGCCATTCGATTGAGTTCTTCAATCAGAGCACGGCCTTCTTCGTAAGGCATACCCACAACGTATTCCGCGTGGTCGCCTAAATACAAACATTTTCGACCCGTTTCTGTATGGGTACGAACAATAGGTTGGTCGACTGGGGGCACAGCTCTGCGCTGGTCTTCAGTCATAGGGTCTTCGCCATGCCTGCGCGTGCGTGAAAAATCAAGGTTATGCACTGCGCGCAAATTGGCAATGCGTTCCTTCCATT
>JBIKHX010000404.1:0-2543 GCA_044361945.1 Polaromonas sp.
GGTGGCTCTGTTTTTCGTCATGGCTTTGGTGGTAGCCTTGCTCGCCACATTGCTAGGCAACCCGGAATTTGCCGGCGTGGCGATGTTTCCGGCCGCCATGCTGATGGTGTCTATGTTTTTCACCTCGCTGTACTTCACCTTTCGTGACAGCTTTGTCGCCGATGAAGACAGCCCCCAGTCAGCTGCCCATACCGTAGACATCAGTGCCTGATTCATTTTTTGAAAGCACCTCATGCACGCCAGCCTCATCGAGCTGAACGGCAATTCCGGTAGCTTTTACCCGGCAGCGGACAGCGCTTTTTTGTGACCGCTTAAACCAGCGTCAATTTAGCCACGCTCAGCGCCAGCCACTTGACGCCATGGCGCGTGAAGTTGATCTGCGCACGGGCATCGTCTCCCGTGCCTTCTAGCATCTGCACGCGGCCTTCACCAAACTTGGCGTGAAAGACTTCACAGCCTGCCGTCAAGCCATGTGCCGTTGCATTCTTTTGCGGCGGCACAGGCGGGTTGGCAAAGCGCTCGACGCCACCGGCCGTCTTGGCACGTGCGGCATACGCATTGGCCGCCCAATCGCTGCGCCCGCCCGCACTGCCCACACCCCCAAAGCCTGCGCCAAAACCCTGATTTTTCGGCGTGATCCATTTCAGCGCGGCTTCGGGCAGCTCGTCAAAAAAGCGGCTTTTCAGGTGGTAGCGCGTCTGGCCGTGCAACATGCGCGTTTGCGAGTGGCTCAGGTACAGGCGCTGGCGCGCGCGCGTGATCGCAACGTACATGAGGCGGCGCTCTTCTTCCAGGCCGTCGCGGTCGCTCATGGCGTTTTCATGCGGGAACAGACCTTCTTCCATGCCGGTGATGAAGACGCAGTCAAACTCCAGCCCCTTGGACGAATGCACCGTCATCAGCTGCACCGCGTCCTGGCCGGCCTGCGCCTGGTTGTCGCCGGACTCGAGTGCTGCGTGCGTCAAAAAGGCGGCCAGCGGCGACAGGGTCTCGCCGGTTTCGGCGTCGGGAGCCAGCTCTAGCGGATCGAGTTGCTGGTCGAGCAGCGGCGCGTTCATATCCAGACCCTGGCTGACCGGTGACTGACCCACCGGGTAGCCATGCTCGTCCACCGGCAAGGCCACGGCGTCGCGGCCAAAGCCTTCCTGACTGACAAAAGACTCAGCAGCGTTGACCAGCTCGCCCAAGTTCTCCAACCGGTCCTGGCCTTCTTTTTCAAGCCGGTAATGCTCTAGCAGCCCGCTGTGTTGCAGCACCAGCTCGATGATCTCGCGCAGCGTCAAGCCGCTGGTCTGCTCACGCAGCACGTCGAGCTTGGCGACGAAGGCACCCAGGTTGGTGCCGGCTTTGCCCGTGACGGCGCTGACCGCGTCGCTCATGGAGCAGCCGGCGGCGCGGGCGATGTCTTGCAACTGCTCGATGCTGCGCGCGCCGATGCCGCGCGGTGGAAAGTTCACCACGCGCAAAAAGCTGGTGTCGTCGTGTGGATTCTCGAGCAGGCGCAGATAAGCCAGCGCGTGTTTGATCTCAGCGCGTTCGAAAAAGCGCAAGCCGCCATACACACGGTAAGGCAGGCCGGCGTTAAAAAGCGCAGTTTCCATCACGCGGCTTTGCGCATTGCTGCGGTAAAGCAAGGCGATTTCCTTGCGCTCGCGGCCTTCGCGCACCAGCTGCTTGACCTCGTCCACAAACCATTGCGCCTCGGCAAAGTCACTGGTGGCTTCATAGACGCGCACCGGCTCGCCCGGGCCGGCTTCGGTGCTGAGGTTTTTGCCCAGGCGCTTGGTGTTGTGGCTGATCAGCGCATTGGCCGAATCGAGAATATTGCCGAAGCTGCGGTAGTTGCGCTCGAGCTTGATCTGCTGCTCGACCCGGAACTCGCGCACGAAGTCGGCCATATTGCCCACGCGCGCGCCCCGAAAAGCGTAAATGCTCTGGTCGTCGTCGCCCACCGCCACCACCGAGCCACCCGGCAATGCACCCGGGCTTTGGGCGGCATCGTCACCCCGCCCGGCCAGCATCTTGATCCAGGCGTATTGCAGCTTGTTGGTGTCCTGAAACTCGTCAATCAGGATATGGCGAAAGCGCCGCTGGTAATGCTCACGCACGGCCGGGTTGTCACGCAGAAGCTCGTAGCTGCGCAGCATCAGTTCACCAAAATCGACTACTCCTTCCCGCTGGCACTGCTCTTCATAGAGCGCGTAAATCTCGGCCTTCTTGCGGCTTTCTTCGTCACGCACGGGCACATCTTTGGCGCGCTGGCCGTCTTCTTTGCAGGCGGCGATGAACCACATCAGCTGCTTGGGCGGAAATCGTTCGTCGTCCACATTGAACTGCTTGCACAGGCGCTTGATGGCCGATAACTGGTCTTGCGTATCCAGGATCTGAAAGCTCTGCGGCAAGTTGGCCATTTTGTAATGCGCGCGCAAAAAGCGGTTGCACAGGCCGTGAAAAGTGCCAATCCACATGCCGCGCACATTCACCGGCAGCATGCCGGTCAGGCGCAGCATCATCTCTTTGGCAGCCTTATTGGTGAAAGTCAC
>JBIKHX010000405.1:0-2533 GCA_044361945.1 Polaromonas sp.
AGAGCGGCTTTGACTTCCTGCTGCAAACCGCCGGCTTTGACATCGGCGAAAGCCTGTTTGCTTTTGACTCCAGCGAAAAATACTGGCGCGCCTTCCTGGTGGGCCTGACCAACACGCTGCGCGTGGCGCTGCTGGGCATCCTCTTCACCACGCTGCTGGGCACGCTGGTGGGCGTGGGCCGGTTTTCGCGCAATGCGCTGGTGCGCGGTTTGTGCTCAGCTTATGTCGAGGTTTTCCGCAACATACCCATCTTGCTGCAATTGCTGATGTGGTACCTGCTGTTCACCGAATTGCTGCCCGACGCTGCCGAAGCCTGGCAAGCCGGCTCTGTCTACCTGAGCAAGGGCGGTATTAATTTCCCCATTCCTATTTGGGCCGCCGGCCATGGCTGGGCCCTGGTCGGCCTGCTGGCAGGCGCGGTTGGTGCCTGGATTTACCGGCGCTGGGCCTTCGCTCAATTTGAGGCCAGCGGCCAGTTGCGCAGCATGGTGCTGCTGCCCTTGGGTTTGCTGTTGCTGGGCGCACTTGCCGGCTGGTTGGCCGGCGGTGCACCGTCTGACTATGACCTGCCCAAGCGCGGTGAGTTCGCCATTGAAAACGGTGGTTCTCTCACGCCAGAGTTTGTGGCTGTGCTTTTGGGCCTGACCGTGTACACCGCCGCTTTTGTGGCGGAAGTGGTGCGTGCCGGCATTCAGTCGGTGGCGCAAGGGCAAAGCGAGGCCGCAGCCGCGCTGGGTCTGTCGCGCGGCCAGGAAATGCGTCTAGTGATGCTGCCGCAGGCCTTGCGCGTGATCATTCCGCCGCTCACCAACCAGTACCTGAACCTGACGAAAAACTCCTCATTGGCCGTGGCCATTGGCTACCCCGACGTGGTCTCGATTGCCAACACCGCCATTAACCAAACCGGCCGCGCTGTCGAGTGCATCACCATCGTCATGGCGATTTACTTGAGCACCTCGCTGCTGACCTCGCTGTTAATGAACTGGTACAACACCCGCGCGGCCATCAAGGAACGCTGATCTCCACACGGAACCCCACATGACTGCCAAGATCTTTCAATCCCTACCGTCCAGGCCCGCACCCACGCGCCAAGACGGCCTGCTGGGCTGGCTGCGCGCCAACCTCTTCGGTGACCTGCGCACCTCGCTGGCCACCGTGCTGATAGGCGGCCTGCTGCTGTGGCTGCTGCCGCAATTTTTGCAATGGGCGTTATTCAACGCCGTATGGCGTCCCAACTTTGATGCCTGCCGCGTCGACGGCGTCGGCGCCTGCTGGGGCGTGGTCGCTGAAAAATACCGGTTGATTATTTTGGGGCGCTATCCATTTGACGAACAGTGGCGCCCGCTGGTTGCCACCTTGCTGATGCTCAGCCTGCTGGTAGCGAGCTGCGTGAGGTTTTGCTGGAAGCCCTGGCTGGTGCTGCTGTGGGCCGGCGTGCTGGCAATTTTTTTCACGCTGATGTATGGCAACGTGCTGGGCCTGGCCCGCGTTGAGACCGACCGCTGGGGCGGACTGCCGCTGACGCTGCTGCTGGCGACGCTGTCGATTGCCATGGCTTTCCCGATTGCGTTGGTGGTCGCGCTGGGCCGGCGCTCGGAATTGCCGGCGATCCGCAGCGCCTGCACGATTTATGTGGAACTGGTGCGCGGCGTGCCGCTTATCTCGGTGCTTTTTATGGCCTCGTTCATGTTTCCGCTGTTCATGCCGCAAGGCACCACCATCGACGTGCTGATCCGCGTGCTGGCCGGCATCACGCTGTTTGCTGCCGCCTACATGGCCGAAGTCATCCGCGGCGGCCTGCAAGCGATACCCAAAGGCCAGATCGAGGCAGCCGCAACGCTGGGCCTGTCGTATTGGCAGACGCAGCGCAAGATCGTGCTGCCGCAAGCGCTGGCGATGGTGGTGCCCGGCATCATGAACAACTTCATCGCGATCTTCAAAGACACCTCGCTGGTCACCATCGTCAGCTTGTACGAGCTGACCGGCGCGCTGGGCCTGGCGCTCAATTCAGACGCCGACTGGCGGCCCTTCAAGATTGAGGGCTATCTGTTCATCGCCCTGATCTATTTCATCTTCTGCTTTTCCATGTCCCGCTACAGCCTCTGGGTTGAAAAGCAGGTCAACAAAGGCAAGCAGCGCTGAGCCCCAGGCCCGGCCCTCACTTTTTCTCTCAGGAAACACCCATGTCTGAATCCATCATCACCTTCGACAAAGTCAACAAGTGGTACGGCAACAATTTCCATGTGCTGCGCGACATTGACCTGGACGTCGCCAAGGGCGAACGCATCGTCATCTGCGGCCCATCCGGCTCGGGTAAGTCCACGCTGATCCGCTGCATCAACCGGCTGGAGGAACACCAGCAGGGCCGCCTGGTCGTTGACGGCCTTGAGCTGGCCGATGACGTCAAGGCGATTGATGAGATCCGCAAGCAAGTCGGCATGGTGTTCCAGCAGTTCAATTTGTTTCCACACCTGACGGTGCTGGAAAACCTGACGCTCTCGCCCATGTGGGTCGGCAAGATTCCTAAAAAGGA
>JBIKHX010000057.1:0-8646 GCA_044361945.1 Polaromonas sp.
CCCGCCGCCGCGGCGTCTGCCTTGTTCCAGACGTCGATGACAGGGGTGGCCAGCGGTAATTTGCTGTTCAGCACAGATTGGATCGCCGCATCACCAGCCCGGTAGGCTTGGGCGATAGCGTCTTGCTGCGGCATTTGCTGGCGCGTCAGGTCGTGCAAAAACAGCACGGCGTCCGCGCTTTGAATTTCATCCCAGGCACGGGCGATGCCGATTTTTTCAACCTCATCGATGTCAGGCGCATCCCCATCGCGCAGGCCTGCGGTATCCACCACATGCAAAGGTACGCCATCTATTTGAATCAGCTGGGAAACTTTGTCGCGCGTGGTGCCGGCAATCGGCGTGACGATGGCCAAGTCAGCGCCAGCCAGCGCATTGAGCAACGAGCTTTTGCCGGCGTTAGGTTGGCCGGCGATTACCACCTTGATGCCTTCGCGCAAGATGGCGCCTTGCACTGCGCGCTGCATCACTGTGTCCAGGCTTGTCTGTAAATGTTGCAGCTGACCCATGGCGTTGGCATGCTGCAAAAAGTCGATGTCTTCCTCCGGAAAATCAAGCGTCGCTTCGACCAGCATGCGCAAATGAATCAGTTGGGCCAGCAAGGCCGTCACTTCTTTGGAAAACTCACCGCCGAGTGAGCGCGCGGCTGAGCGCGCGGCGGTTTCTGTGCTGGCGTCGATCAGGTCGGCGATGGCTTCGGCCTGGGCCAGATCTATTTTGTCGTTGAGGAAGGCGCGCTCGGTGAACTCGCCGGGTTGCGCCACGCGCAAGCCCGGCAGGCGCTGCTGCCCGGTCGTGGCATCTGTTTCTGTGGCCGCTTGCAGGCAGCGCGCCAACAACAGTTGCAGCACGACAGGCCCGCCGTGGGCTTGCAACTCGAGCACATCTTCACCGGTGTAAGAGTGCGGTGCCGGAAAAAAAAGCGCCAGACCCTGGTCAATGGGCAGTCCTTGCGCATCGCGAAACGGCAGGTAGCTGGCCAGCCGGGGCACGAGATGCTTGCCGCACAGCGCGTCCATGATGGGTGCGATGGCCTTGCCCGATATGCGCACGATGCCGACAGCACCGCGCCCCGGAGCGGTGGCAATGGCGGCTATCGGGTCATGATGGCGGGCAAGCATGGCGAGTATTTTGGCTTATGCGTTTTGCGCTGCCTTCGCACGCACAAATGACAAGGGCCGCATAGCGGCCCTTGTTTATTTGAACGACGGCAAGTTGAACTGCGGAGGCACTCCCATGCGCGTATTGATCATCCACTGCTGCGCAATGGACAGCACGTTGTTGGTGATCCAGTACAACACGAGGCCGGCCGGAAAGAAGAAGAACATCACACTGAAAATCAGTGGCATGAACCACATCAGCTTGGCCTGCAGTGGATCCGGTGGTGCCGGGTTCAGGGCAGTTTGCAGCATGGTGGTCAGCGTCATCACCACCGGCAAAATGAAGTACGGGTCAGGTGCCGACAAGTCATGAATCCACATGACCCAAGGTGCATTGCGCATTTCAACGCTGGACAGCAGCACCCAGTAGAGTGCAATAAACACCGGAATTTGCACCATGATCGGAAAGCAACCACCCATCGGGTTGACTTTTTCTTCTTTGTAAATTTTCATCATGGCGACCTGCATCTCTTGCGGCCTGTCTTTAAGCCGTTCTCGCATCTCCATGATCTTAGGATTGATCGCTTTCATCTTGGCCATGCTGGCATAAGCTTTGGCATTGAGCCAGTAAAAAGCGATTTTCAACAGCAAGACCAAGGCCATGATGGCCCAGCCCCAGTTATGAAGAAAGCTGTAGAGCTTATCAAGCAGCCAATACAGCGGCTTAGCCAAAATGGTCAACCAACCGTAATCCTTGACCAGCTCCAGTCCGGGCGCCAAGGCTTCCAGAACTTTTTCTTCTTGCGGTCCGATAAAGAGTTTGGCTTCTATGCTTTTGCTGGCACCGGGTGCAATACTCTCCAGCGGCGTGATCATTCCGGCGGCGTAGAGGTTGTTGTCAACCTTACGCATGAAGAGATCGCGCGACAGCCCGTCCGCCAGTATCCAGGTTGAAACGAAGTAATGTTGAACCATGGCCACATAGCCGTTGGTCGCCTTCTTTTCAACGTCGACCTTGTTTTTTTCAATGTCGCTGAATTCCACCTTCTGGTACTTTTTGGCTTCTGTGTACACGGCCGGGCCTGTGAATGTCATGTAAAACGCAGACTCTCCCTCCGGTTTGTTCCCATCGCGCACAAGTTGCAAGTAAAGCTGGGGCGCGACGGCCTCGCTACCGGTGTTGACGATGTCGTGGCGCACTTTCAGGTCATAGGCGCCTCGCTGGAGCGTGTAGGTCTTGACCAGCTTGACGCCGCCTACAGCAGGGGATTCAAATTTGATTTCGACCTGGTTCTGCCCGGGTTGTAGCTTTCGCTCGCCCGGAAGCGCCGTCATAAGGGTTTTGTGGGTTGGAAGGCTTGGCGCGCCGCTTGTGCCTATCAAGCCGGTTTGGGCCACATACACACGGCTGTTGCTTTCGTCGAGCAGTACGAAACCTCTGCTCTTATCGTTCATGTCTGCGTATTTTGTAAACACAGAGCCCACCAGTGCGCCGCCCTCGGTGTCAAAGCTCAGTGTCAGCACATCGTTGCTCATGACGATGCGCTCTTTCTTGACGGCGGCGGCTGGTGCGTCGGCGCTGCCGGGCACGGGTATCGTGCCCGGCACGGCGGCAGCGACTGGCACCGTGGTGCCAGGAACAGCAGCCACTCCCGCCGGCACACTGTTAGCGGGCGTGGTTGCGACCGCTGGCGGTTTGGCCGCGGTGGTGGCAGGCGGAAAAAACGTCGGCTTTTGTCCGTTGAATACCTGCCACTGGTCCCACAACAAGACCATGGAAAAACCAAAAATCACCCACAAAATGGTGCGCCGAATGTCGTTCATGACGGATTCTTTTTAGAAAGGGTTTGAGTCACAGGCGTGACCCAGCGTGAAAAGAGAGGAAAAGCTGTCCGCTTGTGCGGCGTTGGTACGGGATCATGGCCGCCATCACACCAGGGATGGCAACGCGCCAATCGCCAGAGGGTCAGGCCCGTGCCGGTGACGGCGCCGTGTCGCTCCAAGGCTTCTAGACCATACGCGGAGCAGCTCGGCTCAAAGCGGCAAGCGGAGCCCAAAGACGGGCTGAGCAACAAGCGATAGGCTTTGATGAGCAAAATCAAGCCGGCCTGCGGCAAGCCAAACACGCGCAGCATCAGTTTGTGCGCTTTGCTCATGCCAATTGCTCGCCTTCGCGCATCAGAGCCAAAAGTTCAGACCTGATGGCCTGCTTGAGCTGGTCTGAGGTGGCGCTTAGGAAGGTTTTGCGCGAGAAGTCACGCCGCAGCCTGACCACAAATGCAGCCGGCCGTTGGCGGGGTGAAAATTCGGCACTCACGTTGTAAATTTGCCTTTTGATGGCGTTGCGTGTGACGGCTCGTTTGGCCCAGCGTTTGGGCACCATGGCGCCAATCCAGAGTTCGTCCGTCGGAGAAAAAAGGGGGCGGCTTGCTTTTGGCTCCGCGCTATTGCTTTCGGCCGCGGCCAATATCTGCACTGGCAGGCTGCTGCGGTGAAGCGCAAAATGCTCGCTTCTGGCCACGGTAGTTCCGGCCAGAACAACCTGAAACTGGGCCCGGGTTTGAAGTCGCCTCAATTCCGGCGCCTGTGGGCCCGCTACCGGCTTCTTAGACGGCCAGACGCTTGCGGCCTTTGGCGCGACGCGCAGAAATCACTGCTCGACCACCTCGGGTTTTCATGCGGGTAAGAAAGCCGTGCGTGCGTGCGCGCTTAACTTTGGAAGGCTGGTATGTGCGTTTCATGGTCAATCCTGATGTCTAGAAAATCTTCCCTTGCACAGTCCGTGCAGTGATTCTTGTGAGCTTGGTGGCAACACGATGCTGCCAGCTTTTCAAGGTCCGCAGGATGCAGGGCGCCAGGGCCTTTGCCCCGGTTTTCAGCTTTTCAGCGCCCACACAGCCCCCGTGAATCAGGGAAACCCTTGATTATGGCAAATTTATTCTTGACTGGCAACCACTTAGCCTTTGTCCTTGGGGTGTTGCTTGAGGCTGGGGCCCGCCACCAAGCCGATGGCGCGCACCAAATCGGGGCGGCTAGCGGGCAGCCTGGGCCAGGGCAAATACGCAGGTTTTCGTGGGGAAAATTTCTTTTTTCGCTTGTGGATAAGTGCCACGCCGGACTACAATAGCGCGTGCCTCACAACGACAATATCCACAAGCGCCAAAGCCGCCAAGCCTGTCTTTTTTCCTGCGTCAATCTACACCATGAGTGAGGTCTTCAGTCCTTCCCCCAGCCACGATCTATGGCAAAACTGCGTGGATCATCTGGCCCAGGAATTACCGGAGCAGCAGTTCAACACCTGGATCAAGCCGCTGGTGGCGGAGGTCGCCAAAGACCTCAGCAAAGTCACCATTCAAGTAGGTAACCGCTTTAAATTGGACTGGGTAAGGGCCCAATACGCCAGCCGCATCGTGGCTCTGCTGGAAAAAGTCACAGGTCAAAACATCACGCTTGAGTTGGCGCTTGCTCCGCGTGAAGGTTCCGCCAAATCTACGCCTCTTCCACAAAACTTCAAAATATTGGGTGCACCCGAACCATCCGGTCTGGTTTCTGGGGAGGACCTGCTTAACGCGCCCTTTAAAAATCGACTCAACACGTCCCTTACTTTTGACACGCTCATAGAGGGAACCGCCAACCGCATGGGCCGTGCCGCGGCCATGCACGTGGCCAGCAGCCTTGGTCAGCTTTACAACCCCCTCTTTATATATGGCGGGGTCGGCTTGGGAAAAACGCACCTGGTGCACGCCATCGGCAATAAATTGCTGGCCGACAACCCGGCGGCCAAAGTTCTCTACATCCATGCAGAACAGTTTGTCTCAGATGTGGTTAAGGCCTACCAGCGCAAAACTTTTGATGACTTCAAAGAGCGCTATCACTCGCTGGATTTGCTGCTGATAGACGATGTTCAGTTTTTTGCCAACAAAGACCGGACACAAGAAGAGTTTTTTAACGCTTTTGAAGCCCTGCTGACCAAAAAATCACACATCGTGATGACCAGCGACACCTATCCAAAGGGCCTGACAGACATCCATGAGCGCCTGGTCTCCCGCTTTGATTCCGGCTTGACGGTCGCCATAGAGCCACCGGAGTTGGAAATGCGGGTCGCCATTTTGATCCGTAAGGCGGGCGTTGAGGGTGCCGTGATGCCCGAAGAGGTGGCCTTTTTTGTCGCCAAAAACGTGCGCTCTAACGTACGGGAGCTCGAAGGCGCCTTGCGCAAAATTTTGGCTTATTCGCGGTTTAACCAAAAAGAGATCTCCATCCAGCTCGCCCGTGAGGCGTTGCGTGATCTTCTTTCCATCCAAAACCGGCAGATATCGGTCGAAAATATCCAGAAAACTGTGGCCGACTACTACAAGATCAAAGTTGCGGACATGTATTCCAAAAAGAGGCCCGCCAGCATTGCCAGGCCCAGGCAGATCGCTATGTACCTGGCCAAAGAACTGACCCAAAAAAGCTTACCCGAAATCGGCGAATTGTTCGGCGGTCGAGACCACACCACGGTTCTTCATGCGGTGCGCAAAATGTCTGCTGAACGGCAGCTGATGACCGAGCTCAACCAGCAGCTGCACGTGCTCGAGCAAACACTCAAAGGCTGATAATTGAGATGAATTTTTTAAATGAAAAGCTGGGGAAAGATTTTTAACAACTCATGACTTATCCACAGAGCTGGTCATTTTTCAAAACTTGTTCATTTTTTAACGACACCAGCTACAAGCTCTCAACACACAGTTAAACAATCTGCAAGTCATTGATAAAAAAAGGGAAAATAGCGATATCCACAGAAGGTCGCACCCCTTACTACTACTACTAATTTGTATTAAAGAATTAAGAAGCTAAGAAAGCAAAGACATGATCGTTCTCAAAGCCACTCAAGAAAAAGTGCTGTCTGCATTGCAGTCAGTCGCCGGTATTGTTGAGCGCCGTCACACATTGCCCATCCTGGCCAATGTGATGATTCGCAAAACCGGTTCGCAGATTCAACTCACTACAAGCGATCTTGAAATCCAGATACGTACCTCCGCAGTGCTTGATGGCGATGCCGGTAACTTCACCACCACTCTGGGTGCACGCAAGCTCATTGATATTTTGCGCACCATGCCTTCGGACCAAACGGTTTCCTTGGAGTCGAGCCAAAACAAGTTGATCCTCAAGGGCGGCAAGAGCCGCTTCACTTTGCAAAGTTTGCCGGCCGAAGACTTTCCCTTGGTGCAAGAAGCGGCCAACTTCGGGCCGGTTTTTTCGGTTCCGCAAAAAACTTTGAAAGCGCTGCTCAGCCAGGTCTCTTTTGCCATGGCAGTTCATGACATCCGTTATTACCTCAACGGCATTTTGTTTGTTGCCGAAGGCAAGCAGCTGAGTTTGGTGGCAACTGATGGCCATCGCCTTGCTTTTTCTTCAGCTACGCTGGATGTCGAAGTGCCGCGGCAAGAAGTCATTTTGCCGCGCAAGACAGTGCTGGAGATGCAGCGCCTTTTGAGCGACAAAGAAGGTGCCATTGAAATGCAGTTTGCAGGTAACCAAGCCAAGTTCAGCTTCGAAGGCATGGAGTTCGTCACCAAGTTGGTTGAAGGCAAGTTTCCGGATTACAACCGGGTGATTCCAAAGAACCATAAAAACATCATTACGCTGGGCCGCACCACCTTGCTGGCAAGCTTGCAGCGCACCGCTATTTTGACCAGCGAAAAGTTCAAGGGCGTACGCCTGAACATTGAGCCAGGTACTTTGCGCGTGGCTTCTAACAATGCTGAGCAGGAAGAAGCGGTGGATGAATTGGACATTGACTATGCCGGTGATGCCATTGAGATTGGTTTTAACGTGACCTACCTGATTGATGCATTGACGAACATGGAACAAGACATGGTCAAAATCGAACTGGCTGACTCCAACAGTTCTGCGCTGCTGACAATCCCAGACGATGCAGCTTTCAAGTACGTTGTGATGCCGATGCGCATTTAAGCGCCACCAAGCCTAGCCAAGCCACCCGCGCCAGCTCTTGGACGCGGGTTTGGTTTTTAAAGAGATCAGCGAAAGTGAGTTATGACCGAACAGACCCAGCCTAACGACGACCAAAACCAAGCGCCAGACAATTCTGCTGACGTGCACTCCGGTGCTGGTGAAGTGGGCAGTTCCAACTACCAGCCGGTTATCGACACCAACCAGGCAGGCGCATCGGAAGCGTATGGTGAGGGGGCGATTCAAATTCTTGAAGGTTTGGAAGCTGTGCGTAAACGTCCCGGCATGTATATCGGTGATACATCCGATGGCACCGGTTTGCATCACCTGGTTTTTGAGGTGGTGGACAACTCGATTGACGAAGCTTTGGCTGGCCATTGCGATGACATCGTTGTCACCATTCATTCTGACAATTCAGTGAGCGTCACTGATAACGGCCGCGGCATTCCGACCGGCATCAAGATGGATGACAAGCACGAGCCTAAACGCTCTGCTGCAGAAATTGCATTGACCGAATTGCATGCAGGCGGCAAGTTCAATCAGAACAGCTACAAGGTTTCAGGTGGTTTGCATGGTGTGGGCGTGAGCTGCGTCAACGCGCTGTCCAAAATGCTCAGGCTGACCATTCGCCGTGACGGCAAAGTGCACGCCATGGAGTTTTCCAGAGGCTTTGTGCAAAACCGCATTCTTGAAAACGTCAATGGTGTTGAAGTCTCACCCATGAAGGTCATGGGTGACACCGACAAGCGTGGCACGGAAGTTCATTTTTTGCCTGACACCGATATCTTCAAAGAGAACAACGATTTTCATTATGAAATTTTGAGCAAGCGCTTGCGCGAACTGAGCTTTTTGAACAACGGTGTGAAGATCCGCCTCAAAGACGAACGCACGGGCAAAGAAGATGACTTCGCAGGAGCCGGCGGCGTCAAAGGTTTTGTGAACTTTGCCAACAAAGGCAAAACGGTTTTGCACCCCAACATCTTTCACGCAATGGGCGACCGTCAAAGCGACCAGGCCACCAACATCGGCGTGGAAGTGGCCATGCAGTGGAACAGCGGTTACAGCGAGCAGGTGCTTTGCTTTACCAACAACATTCCTCAGCGTGACGGTGGTACTCACTTGACCGGCTTGCGCGCTGCTATGACGCGAGTTATCAACAAATACATTGATGACAGCGAATTGGCCAAAAAAGCCAAAGTTGAAGTCACAGGCGATGACATGCGTGAAGGCCTGTGCTGCGTGCTCTCCGTCAAGGTGCCTGAGCCCAAGTTCTCCAGCCAGACCAAAGACAAGCTGGTTTCCAGCGAAGTGCGTGGCCCGGTTGAAGACATCGTCAGCAAGCTCCTGCACGACTATTTGCAGGAGCGCCCCAACGATGCCAAGATCATCGTCGGCAAGATCATTGAAGCCGCACGTGCGCGCGAAGCCGCCCGCAAAGCCCGCGACATGACGCGACGCAAAGGCGTGCTCGACGGCATGGGTTTGCCCGGCAAGCTGGCCGACTGCCAGGAAAAAGACCCGGCGCCGTGCGAAATCTATATCGTCGAGGGCGACTCCGCTGGTGGCTCTGCCAAGCAAGGCCGTGACCGTAAGT
>JBIKHX010000058.1:0-8638 GCA_044361945.1 Polaromonas sp.
GCCGGGCGCATTTACACCGTCGCCGACATTGCCGCCGACCCGCACTACCAGGCGCGCGGCATGCTGGCGCAAGTGGCCATGGACGATGGCAGCGCACTGACAGTGCCGGGCTTTGTGCCCAAGCTCTCGCGCACGCCGGGCTCGCACAGGCGCAACGCGCCTGCGCTGGGCCAGGACACCGACGCCGTGCTGCGCGAGATCGGGCTGACCACCGCGCAGATTGAGGCTTTGCAAGCGCGCGGCATTGTGGCCGGCAGCAGCCAGGGGCAGGGCGCCGCATGATCCGCACGCAAGGCCTGGCTTATGCGTACGCCGGCGGGACTGCGCTGCGCTTTGACGACGTGCTGGTGCCGCAGGGCGGCGTGTTGCTGCTCAAGGGGCCGTCGGGCGCGGGCAAGTCCACCTGGCTGGCGCTGGCCGCCGGGTTGGTAGCTCCTTCGCAAGGGCAGATCGAGGTGGCCGGCCAAGTGCTGGACGGCGGGGCGACTGACCGCTGGCGGGCCCGCAACATCGGCTTTTTGCCGCAAAAACTGCACCTGAGCCCGGCGCTCAGCGTGCATGACAACCTGGCGCTGGCGCAGTGGGCCGCTGGCCAGCCTGAAGACGCCGGCCGCATTGCCAGTGCGCTGGCATCGCTGGCCGTGGGCGAGCTGGCGCGCCGCAAGCCGGCGCAGCTCTCGGGCGGCCAGGCGCAGCGCGTGGCGCTGGCGCGGGCGGTGTTGTTGCAGCCGCAGGTGATCTTGGCCGACGAGCCCACGGCCAGCCTGGACGACGCGGCCGCCGCGCAGGCCGCGCAGTTGCTGGCGCAGGTGGCCGCACAGCAGGGCGCCACGCTGGTGGTGGCCAGCCATGATGCGCGGTTGCTGCAGTTTTTCACGCTGGCCGGCCCGGTCAGTGTGCTGAACCTGGCAGCGCCCCAAAGCGTCAGGGTCGCCGGGGTGGCCGCATGAAAACACTGCGCTGGGCCTGGCAGTTTTTGTGGTCCAGACCGCTGGCAGCGGCGCTGAACCTGCTGCTGCTGTCGCTGGGGCTGGCGTCCATCTCGCTGGTGCTGCTGGTGAACCATCAAATTCAGCAAGCCTTTGCGCGGGACCTGGCCGGTATTGACGTGGTGGTGGGCGCCAAGGGCAGCCCGCTGCAACTTATTTTGTCGGGCGTGTTTCAGATCGACACGCCCACCGGCAATGTACCGCTGGCCGATGTGCAGGCGCTGCAAGCCAACCCGCAGGTGGCCAAGCTGATACCGATCAGCATGGGTGACAGTTTCAAGGGTTACCGCATCATTGGCACCACGCCGGATTACCTGAGCCACTACGCCGGCGTGATGGCCAGCGGCACCGTGTGGCAGGCGCCCATGCAGGCGGTGCTGGGTGCCAAGGTGGCGCGCGACACGGGCTTGCGCGTGGGTGACAGTTTTGCGGGCAGCCACGGCCTGGGCGGTGGCGGTCATGCCCACGGCCAGACGCCTTACACCGTGACGGGCGTGCTGGCCCCAGGCGGCTCGGTGATGGACCGTTTGATCTTGACGCCGACAGAGTCTGTCTGGCGCGTGCACGAAAAAGACACTGCGCTGGACGCCGCTGACCAGAAGATTCTGGAAGAAGAGCGCGAGGTGACGCTGGCGCTGATCCAGTACCGCAGCCCGCTGGCGGCGGTGACTTTCCCGCGCTTTATCAACACCACCACCAACATGCAGGCGGCGTCGCCGGCGCTGGAGGTCTCGCGCCTGCTCGGGCTGATCGGCATTGGCGCGGATGTGCTGCGGGCTTTTGCCGGCGTGTTGTTGCTGACGGCCGGGCTGGGTGTTTTCATTGCGCTCTGGAGCGCTGTGCGCGAACGCCGCGCCGACCTGGCCTTGCTGCGCATGCTGGGCGCGGCGCCACGCCAACTGGCGGCTCTGTTATGGTGTGAGGCTTTGTGGCTGGCCTTGCTGGCCACGCTGCTGGGCCTGGCCCTGGGGCAGGGCGTGGCGGCCTTGCTGGCCGTGGCGCTGGATGTTGACAAGTCGCTGTCGCTGGCTGCGCTGAACTGGCCGGTGGATTTGCTGGCGGTGCCGGCGCTGGCGCTGGGTGTGGCAGTGGCTTCGGCTTTGTTGCCCACCTGGGAGGCTTACCGGGTGAATGTTTTTGAACTTCTTCAATCGAGGTGAATGGATGCGCTTTTTTTCTATCTCCAAATTTTTTGCCCTTGCTTCGGTCTTGGCGCTCAGCGCCGTGCTGTCCGTGGCGCATGCCCAGCACAGCGACAAGGAAATTAAAGAAGATGTGCAGCGCCACCGCGCCATGGCGGCGGCCCACGAGGCGGCGGCCAAGTGCCTGGAGTCGGGCCAAAAACCCGATGCTTGCACCAAGCAGTTGCAGGCCGCTTGCAAAGGCTTGGCCGTTGGCAAATACTGCGGCATGAAGCACGCGCATTGAAGCGCGCATGAATCAAGCCGGACAAGGACTCCAACGCATGAACCCGACCCACTCCCGTTTCGCTTCTTCCAAGCTGGCCGCACGGCCGCTGGTGCGCGCCCTGGCTGTTATGGGGCTGGCGGCCTGCCTGTCGGCACCCGCTGCAGCCCAGCCGACGCCCATGTTGCCGGGCAGCATTGATTTGCCCGCAGGCAAGGGCGCTGGCGTGCACGGTGCCAACAGCCCGATTGCGCCGCTGGTGCCACGCGCCGACGTGTTGCCCTGGTCGGTGCTGGCCGATGTGAAAACCCAGGTGGTGAAAAAGCGCAGCCTGCCGGTGTTCAATGCCAGCCAACTGGGGCTGAACGACAAGACACAGCGGCTGCAGGGTTTCATGATGCCGGTTGAACCCGGCGAAAAGCACACCCGCATGTTGCTTTCGGCAGTGCCTTTGAGCTGCAATTTCTGCCTGCCGGGCGGGCCTGAAAGCATGATGGAAGTGCGCTTGAAAACACCCGTCAAGTACAGCCAGGACGCGGTGGTGGTGGAGGGCCGCTTGCTGGTGCTCAAGGACGACCCCTACGGTCTGTACTACCGCTTGGTGGATGCCGTCACGGTGAAGTGAGGCCGGCCCCCGGTCTGGAACTTAGCCCCACGGCTATTCCTTACCCTTATTGCCCTGAATTTTGTGCCACAGGGCCAGCTCGGTGTCTGTGAGCCGGTCGCTGCTGCGGGCCAGTTCTTCGAACTTCTGAGCGTCTGTCAATATACCTAACTGGCGGATCTGGCTGAGCAAGGACTTGTAGTGCTCCAGGGCGTGCTCTGATTTGCCGGCAATTTTGTGCAGGGGCAGTCCGGAGACGTCTTCGAGCAGCTCGCGTTCGCGTCTGGCTTTTTCAATCAGTTGGTCAACATCTTGCTGCGACAGATGCAGTCGCTTGGCCTCGGCTTGCACCTGCTCAATTTCTTGAGCGCTCAGCCGGCCGTCTTCCAGCATTTCATAGAGCTCGTTGCGCAGGTTCTCGCGCTCAATCCGCAGCTGGTCGGTGAAGGCCGATGACAAGAGCGCCGCCGGAATGGCAAAGATACCGATGCCCATGAGGGCCAGGATGATGGTCATCATCCGACCCATGGGGGTGACCGGTGAGATGTCGCCATAACCGACCGAGGCCAGCGTGATCACCGCCCAGTAAATGGACTGCGGAATGTTTTCAAACTTTTCGGGTTGGGCTTGGTGCTCAAACAAGTAGCCCAGGGTGGCCGTCAGCACCACCATCAAGAGCATGATGAAGATGGAAGCGCTCATCACCGGCCATTCACGGGCCAGCACTTTGGTCAGTGTGGCGGTAGCGCCGGTGTAGCGGGTGAGTTTGAGCAGGCGTATCAGCCGGAACACCCGCAAAAAGCGCAGGTCAAACAGGTGGTTCAAAAAGGCTTCCAGGAAAAACGGCAAGATGGCCAGCAGGTCCACCAGCAAGGCCGGTGACTTGGCATGTCGCCACCGGCCGCTGAAGGCCTTTTGAAAGCCGGGCTGCTCGACGCAGCAGTAAAGGCGGGTGCAGTATTCAAGCGAAAAAATCGCCACCATCACAGTGTCCAATACGATGAACTCTAAGTGCATCACGTGGTCGATGCTCTGCACGGACTCAATGACGATACCGATCACCGAAATCAGCACACAGACCATGATGAAGGTGTCAAATATGTGGTGCAGGTTCCCGCCGAACTCGCTGGGGTAGAGCAGGGCATGGATTTTCTGGCGGAAGCTGCGGCCCTGGTTCAGGCGTTTGAACTCCTGCCACGCGGGGATGAGCACGCGAAACAGTTTGAGAATCCGCAGCAAGCGCAAAAACCGCAGCGCACGCAAGTCCACCGGAACGAAGGCTTGCAGGTAAAAAGGCGCAATGGCCAGCAGGTCAATGATGCCAAAGGGGCTGCGCATGAAGCGCAGGCGCGGTGAGCCGCGGTTTTTGAACTCCGGGTCTTCAGGAGCCAGGTAAAGGCGCAGCAGGTATTCGGCGCTGAAGACGGCGACGGAGGCAACATCAAACAGGTGAAACCAGCTCTGGTAAGGCAGGTAGACCGCCGGTATGTGCTCGAACAGCAAGGCCAGCAGGTTGGCCACAATCAGCAAGGCGATCCAACGGTCTAGGCTCTGTTGGTAGTTGCCGGCGATCTTGGGGTCCAGCAATCAGGCGTACAGCCATTGGCGCATTGGCAGATTTGACGGGATGTTGGCACTGGGCGCTTCCAGAAAAAGGACCTGTGGTTTAGTTTGGTGGGGCTTCAAAAAGTCACCTCTGTGGAGATGCCTGCGTAGCCGCCATGGTCGCAGGCGCTCAAGCGCAGCTGCATTTTTTTGTCAATCGGGTCGTCCCCGCCCAAGGGCGAGGGGTAAAACGCTTGGGCAGCGCCCGGTTGCCCGGGCGTGAGTTTTTCAATGACCAGCGCGCCAGCCAGGGCTGCGCTGCCCGGCTCGCATCGGGCCACAAAAAACGGGGTTTTCTGGGTAAAGGGGTTGCGCAGCCCGGCCAGGGGGCCGCCGTCTGCCAGCAAGCGGGGCAGGCAGTCAGCCCAGGTGTTACTGGCGTTGGCATCACCGCCGGCGCACTGGGCAGGCTCAAAGTCGCTTCCAAACCTTTGGCTGCCGGCTTGCGCCAGCCATTGCACCAAGTCGGCGGTGTTTTGTTTGCTGATTTCGTTCTTCAGGCCGACGTTGTACATCATGCGGCCGATGGCCACCACGGCCAGTAGCACCAGCACCAAGAAGAGCATGAACAGCTTGTCCGCTCGGGTGGGGCCGGGCGAGGGCAGCGAAGGCATCGTGTCTGCGGACATAGTGCTGATAACCTTGGAGTTGGGTTTCCGTGGCAAGCCGAATGTGGTGCAGGGTAACAGAGCTCAGGAGCCGTTGGGGTCTATGGAGGCGCTCCAGCGGCTGTCCCAGCCTTTGTCGATGCTGCGGCGCTCGCGTTTGGTGGGGCGGCCGTGTTCAATGCTTTGCGCGGGTTCGCTGTGCAGGCGGCGCTGTTCGGCGTCCTGAAGCCGCTTTTCAATGCTGTCGGCGCTTTCTTCATACAGCGCTTGCGCCACCGGGGCAGGGCCGCGCTGCATGCTCAGGCCTTTGACAAGCAGCTCGCGCAGCACAGTGCCCTGGCGCAGCGTCAGCTTATCGCCGGGCTTGATCTCGTGGGCCGGCTTGACGGCATGGCCGTTGAGTTGGATGCGGCCTTTGTCGAGTTCTTGCGCCGCCAGCGAGCGGGTTTTATAAAAACGGGCGGCCCACAGCCATTTGTCGATGCGCATGCTGCGTGTTGCGCCTAGGCCGTAGCCACTCGTTTTTGTTGCCAGCGGCGCACCAGCGGCGGGGCAATCAACAAAATCACCGAGATGGCCATCAGGCTGGCCGACAAGGGCCGGGTGACAAAGGTAGACCATTCGCCCATGCTGATGGTCAGGGCCTGGCGCATGGATTGTTCTGCCATGGGCGCCAGAATCAGGCCGACGATCAGCGGCGCGGCCGGGAAGTCAAAGCGCCGCATGGCAAAGCCGATCAAGCCGAAGACGTACAGCAAGCCGACGTTGAACACCGAGTTGCCTGCGCCGTAGACGCCGGCCGTTGAGATGATGATGATGCCGGCGTACAGCCAGGGTGGCGGAATTTTCAGCAGCTTGACCCACAGGCCGACCAGCGGCAAGTTGAGCACCAGCAAAATAACGTTGCCGATGTACAGGCTGGCGATCAGCGTCCAGACCAAAGAGCCCTGTTGGCTGAACAGAGTGGGCCCAGTTTGGATGCCGTAGCCCTGAAAGGCCGACAGCATGATGGCGGCTGTGGCAGAAGTGGGTATGCCCAGTGTCAGCAGCGGCATCAGCACGCCGGCCGCGGCGGCGTTGTTGGCGGCTTCGGGGCCGGCCACGCCTTCGATGGCGCCTTGGCCGAATTCCTCGGGGTGTTTGCTGAGTTTTTTCTCGGTGTAGTAAGACAGCAGGGTAGGCAGTTCAGCGCCGCCTGCGGGCATGGCGCCTATGGGAAAGCCAAACATAGCGCCGCGCAGCCAGGCTTTCCAGGAGCGGCTCCAGTCCTGGGCGCTGAGCCACAGGCTGCCGGTGACTTTCATGACTTCGCCGGCCTTGGTTTCTTTGCCCTGCCAGGCCAGGTAAAGCGCTTCGCCAACGGCAAACAGACCAACAGCGGCAATGGTGACTTCAATGCCATCGAGCAGCTCGGTCTGGCCGAAGGTAAAGCGGGGCTGGCCGGTTTGCAAATCCAGGCCGACCAGGCCAAACAGCAAGCCGGCCGTCAGGCTGGCAATGCCGCGCAGCACCGAGTTGCCCAGCACGGCGGACACGGCCACCAGGGAGAGGATCATCAGGCTGAAATATTCGGCCGGGCCAAAGGCGAGCGCGGCTTCAACCACCCAGGGCGCGACAAAGGTCAGGGCCACAGTGCCGATGGTGCCGGCCACAAAGCTGCCGATGGCGGCTGTGGCCAGCGCCGGACCAGCGCGCCCGCGGCGGGCCATTTTGTTGCCCTCCAGCGCTGTCACCACAGAGGCTGATTCGCCCGGTGTGTTGAGCAAAATGGAAGTGGTAGAGCCGCCATAGGCCGCGCCGTAATAGATTCCGGCAAACATGACAAACATGCCGGTGGCCGGCACGTGGTAGGTCAGCGGTAGCAGCAGGGCAATGGTCAGGGCCGGGCCAATGCCGGGCAGCACGCCGACCAGGGTGCCGACAAAGCAACCGATGAAGCCGTACATCAGCGTCATGGGCTGCAAGGCGTTGGCAAAGCCGCCCATCAAGGAGTCAAAGGCATTCATGGGGAAACTTTCAGACAGCCTGTCACAACGGCCAAGCCACCGCGGGCCCGAGCCCGACGCCCAACACCTGGGCAAACAAAATCCAGAAGAGCAGGGCAATCGTGCCGCACACCAAAGCTGAGCGCCAGCCCAGGGGTTCGTCAAAAGCGCGCGCTACACCCATGCCGCACAAGGTGGCCGGGATGACAAAGCCCAAAGGCACGGCCAGCAGCACGAAGGCAGCGCCGCCGCCCAGCAGCATGAGCATGCGCCGGTTGGCGCCGGGCAGGGGTTGCCCGTCGTCGCCCAGCACGGCATCGAGCTGACGGCCGCGCCAGGCGCTCAGGCCGTACAGCAGCGCAATCACCAGCAACAGGCCCACCACCACCGCAGGGGTGAGGATGGGCCCCACGGGCATCTGAATAGGCGACTCGGGGATCAGTGTCACCTGCCAGGCCCCGACCAGCCCCAGCGCTAAAAGGCAAAGGGCGAGTCGAAAAGGCGTCATGCCAGACCCAGGTCTTTCAGTACGGCTTCGGTTTCGGCGATGTCTTTGTTGATCTCGCGCTCAAAAGGCAGTTCAGCCAGGAACACGCCGGTCCATTTGCGGGTGACCAGCTCTTGCTGCCAGGCGGGGGATTGGTTCAACTTGCTCATCAGCTCGAACAGCTTGTCGCGCTGGGCCGTGGTCACGCCAGGGGCGGCAAACACGCCGCGCCAGTTGGCCACCGCCACGTTCAGGCCGAGTTCGCGCATGGTGGGCACATTCACGCCGGGGATGCGGATGTTGCCGGAAACTGCCAGCGGGATCATGCGGCCGGCCTTGATCTGGTCTTCAAACTCGGAGTAGCCCGAAATGCCGGCGGTGACCTGGTTGCCCAAAATAGCCGCGTTGGCCGGACCGCCGCCTGCAAAGGCAACGTAGGCGGCTTCACGCGGGTTGCGGCCCAGTTCTTTGATCATCAGGCCCAGCACGATGTGGTCAGTGCCGCCAGCGCTGCCGCCGGCCACGGACACGGCCTTGGGGTTGGCCTTGAGAGCGGCCACCAGTTCGTTCCAGGTTTTGATTTTGCCGCCGGCGGGCACCACGATCACGCTGGACTCTTCGGTCAGGCGGGCCACGGGCACCACATTGCGCATGGTGACGGGGCTTTTGTTCGTGATGCCTGCGCCCACCATGACCGAGCCGCCGACCATCAGGCTGTTGCCCTGGCCTTTGCGCTGGTTTACAAAGCGTGGCAGGCCGATCATGCCGCCGGCGCCGCCGACGTTTTCAAACTGGAAGTTGCCGACCAGGCCGCTGACCTTGGCTGCGCGCTCGATGGCGCGGGCTGTGCCGTCCCAGCCGCCGCCGGGGGCCGCGGGCACAAACATGTTGATGGTGTCAAACAATGGCTTGGCTTGAGCCCATGCCGGCAGTGCCAGGCCGGCGCCCAATGC
>JBIKHX010000406.1:0-2525 GCA_044361945.1 Polaromonas sp.
GTTGCCGTTTTGACTTTTATTGACTCTACGTGGAGATGCCTGTGTTTATTTCTTCTGCTTTCGCCCAGACCGCCCCCGCCGCAGCTGCCGCCGGTGGCGACATGATGTCCTCGCTCACCAGCATGCTCCCGCTGGTACTGATGTTCGTGGTGCTGTATTTCGTCATGATCCGCCCACAAATGAAGAAGCAAAAAGAGCACCGCGCCATGATCGACGCACTGGCCAAGGGTGACGAAGTCGCCACCGCCGGCGGCGTACTGGGCAAGGTCAGCAGCCTGAGCGAAGGCTATATGAGCCTGGAGATCTCTGCCGGCGTTGAAGTGCAGGTGCAGCGCAGCGCTGTCATCCAAGTCTTGCCCAAAGGCACGATCAAGTAAACCCGGCCTGTCGCCGCCCGGGCGATTGCCGCCTTAAGCCTTTGTGAAAACCATCCCATGAATCGTTACCCGGTCTGGAAGTACGCCATCATCTTGATCGCTCTGATGCTGGCGGGGCTGTACACACTGCCCAATTTTTTTGGCGAGGCGCCGGCGGTGCAGGTCTCAGGCCTGAAGTCTGCCAACAAGGTAGACGCCGCCACGGTGGCAAGGGTCGAGCAAGCCCTCAAGGACGCGGGCCTTGCGGCCGAGCAAGTCAGCCTGGACGGCAACTCGGTGCGCGCTCGCTTTGCGGGCACGGACACCCAGCTCAAAGCCAAGGACGCTATTCAAAAAGCGCTGATCCCCAACCCGGCCGAACCGGCTTATGTGGTGGCTCTGAACCTGCTGTCGCGCTCACCGGCCTGGTTGACCGCACTGAACGCACAACCCATGTACCTGGGTCTGGACTTGCGCGGTGGCGTGCACTTCATGCTGCAAGTGGACATGCAGGCGGCGCTGACCAAGAAGGCTGAATCGCTTGCCGGCGACTTGCGCCTGGTGCTGCGCGAAAAGAACATACGCCACGGCGGCATCAGCCGTAACGGCCAGAGTATCGAAATCCGCGTGCGCGACCAGACCACGCTGGACGCTGCCACCCGCCTGGTACAGGATCAGTTCCCCGACTTGCAAACAACAGGTGCCCCCGATGGCAACGAGTTCAAGCTCTCAGCGAGCATCAAGCCGCAATCCGCCCGCAGCGTTCAAGAGCAAGCGCTCAAGCAAAACATCGTCACGCTGCACAACCGGATCAACGAACTCGGCGTGGCCGAACCTGTGATCCAGCAGCAGGGCCTGGACCGCATCGTGGTGCAGCTGCCCGGCGTACAGGACACGGCCAAGGCCAAGGACATTCTGGGCCGCACCGCCACGCTGGAGATGCGACTGGTCGATGAAAGCGCCGAAGCCCGCGCGGCCGAAAGCGGCGGCGGCATCGTGCCCTTCGGCTCTGAGCGCTTTTTAGAGAGCAACGGCCGCCCGGTCATCGTCAAGAAGCAGGTCATCCTGACCGGCGACAGCCTGACCGATGCCCAGCCCGGCTTTGACTCGCAAAACCAGCAGCCCAAAGTAGACCTGACGGTGGACGCCAAGGGCGGGCGCATCATGCGCGACGTCAGCCGCGAAAACGTCAAAAAGCGCATGGCCATCTTGCTGTTTGAAAAAGGCAAGGGCGAGGTGCTGACCGCGCCGGTGATTCAAAGCGAGCTGGGCAACCGCTTCCAGATCTCCGGCACCATGAACGTGAGCGAAGCCAACGACCTGGCGCTGCTGCTGCGCGCCGGCTCGCTGGCCGCGCCCATGGACATCATTGAAGAGCGCACCATCGGCCCGAGCCTGGGCGCGGAAAACATTGCCAAAGGCTTTTCCAGCGTGATCTGGGGCTTTATGGTGATCGTCGCTTTCATGGCCATTTACTACATGCTGTTCGGGCTGTTCTCAGGCCTGGCGCTGGGCGTCAACTTGTTGCTGCTGATCGCCGTGCTGTCGATGCTGCAAGCCACGCTGACGCTGCCGGGCATGGCTGCCATGGCGCTGGCGCTGGGTATGGCGATTGACTCGAATGTGTTGATCAACGAACGTGTGCGCGAAGAGCTGCGTAACGGCGCTGCACCGCAAGCCGCCATCCAGGTGGGTTACGAGCGTGCCTGGGCCACCATTTTGGATTCGAACATCACCACCTTGATTGCCGGTCTGGCCTTGCTGGCCTTTGGCTCGGGCCCGGTGCGCGGTTTTGCGGTGGTGCACTGCATCGGCATTTTGACCAGCATGTTCTCAGCCGTGTTCTTCTCGCGCGGCCTGGTCAACCTCTGGTACGGCCGGCAGAAAAAACTCAAGTCCGTCTCAATCGGTACCATCTGGCGCGCTGCGCCTGATGCGGCGGCAGGCGACAAGCCGGCGCGCAGCACACTGCCTTCAGCCCCCTGAACCCGACCCGAGAGAAAAGAGCAAGCCATGGAGTTTTTCAAAATCCGCAAGGACATACCGTTCATGCGGCATGCCCTGATTTTCAATATCATTTCCTTTGCCACCTTTGTGCTGGCGGTGTTTTTTCTGTTCTCGCGCGGCTTGCACCTGTCGGTGGAGTTCACCGGCGGCACCGTCATGGAA
>JBIKHX010000407.1:0-2524 GCA_044361945.1 Polaromonas sp.
CCCGAGTCGTTCAGACCGATCA
Organism: Polaromonas sp.; assembly: GCA_044361945.1. Lineage (GTDB taxonomy): Bacteria > Pseudomonadota > Gammaproteobacteria > Burkholderiales > Burkholderiaceae_C > Polaromonas. The sequence goes on from JBIKHX010000407.1 coordinate 23, forward strand.
CCGGCGCGCCGACCTTCATGGCCTGATCCATCACCTTGCATATTTTTTCAGCATGCGCCTCGGACAAGGCGCCGCCAAACACGGTGAAGTCCTGGCTGAAAACAAACACCAGCCGGCCATTGATCATGCCGTAGCCGGTGACCACGCCGTCGCCGGGAATCTTGTTGTCCTGCATGCCGAAGTCGGCGCAGCGGTGCTCAACGAACATGTCCCACTCTTCAAAGGTACCCTCATCGAGCAGCACTTCCAGCCGCTCGCGCGCCGTCAGCTTGCCTTTGCCGTGTTGCGCATCGATGCGCTTTTGTCCGCCGCCCAAATGCGCAGCTGCACGTTTTTGCTCAAGCTGTTCCAAAATGGCCTGCATAGATTTTCTCTTTTGAAGTGTCAGTAAAGTGGATGCGAATGCTCAGGTGCGCTGCACATGCTTGTTGTGCGCCGCCAGCAACTGGCGCGCCGCGCTAGAAGCGGGCAGCTGACCGCTGGCCACTTGCGCAGCCAGCGCGGGCAGTAAGCTGGCAACTGTAGGGTCTTGCCGGAAGGCAGTTTTGAGACCGGCTTCGATGCGCTCCCACATCCAAGCCAGCGATTGCTGTTGACGCCGCTGCGCCAGCGGCCCATTGGCCGTTTGCAGCGCACGAAAGCGGCTCACCGCCGTCCAGAAGGCATCAACACCTTGGTTGTGCAGTGCACTGAGCTGAAGCACTTGGGGATGCCAGTGCTGGTCATACACCTCGGCTTGGGCCTTGCCCATGGCGTTGTTCACCAGGCCAAACAGTCGCATGGCTGAGGTAATTTGGGCCTGGGCGCGCATGGCGGCATCGGCGTCAATGTCGGCCTTGTTAATGATGACCAGGTCAGCCAGCTCCATCACGCCTTTTTTAATCGCTTGCAGATCGTCGCCGGCGTTGGGCAGTTGCATCAGCACAAACATGTCGGTCATGTTGGCCACTGCAGTCTCAGACTGGCCCACGCCCACAGTCTCGACAATCACCACGTCATAGCCGGCAGCCTCGCAGACCAGCATGGCTTCACGGGTTTTCTCGGCCACACCGCCCAGCGTGCCACTGGACGGACTGGGCCGGATATAGGCGCGCTCATGAACAGACAGCTGCTCCATGCGCGTCTTGTCACCCAGAATGGAACCACCTGATACGGTGGAGGATGGGTCAATGGTCAACACTGCGACCCGGTGGCCCCGGGCAATCAGGTTCAGGCCCAAGACTTCGATAAAAGTCGATTTACCCACACCCGGCACGCCGCTGATGCCCAGGCGCAAGGCTTTCCCCGTGTGCGGCAACAAGGCGGTGAGCAACTCGTCGGCCTGCGTCCTGTGGTCTTCACGCGTGGACTCCAGCAGCGTGATGGCCTTGGCAATCGCCCGACGCTGAAGCTCAGGCTTGTCAACACCCAGAACTTGCTCCACCGAAACCGTTCGCCCTGAGCTTGTCGAAGGGCTGAGATTAAGAGCGGAAGTCGGAAGTGATCCTTCGACAAGCTCAGGACGAACGGCACTGTTGCCGTCTGGACGAACTGGGAGGTTACGGTCGGGACGAACTGGGAGGTTACGGTCGGGACGAACGGGAAGGTTCTGGTCTTGACGAACGGGAGGGTTCTGGTCTGAACGAACGGGGAGATTCGGATTTTGAGCACGCATCACAGAATCCGTTCGCCCTGAGCTTGTCGAAGGGATGCCCGCGACGGTGAGTTCAGAACGATTGGTTGTTTTGGATTTCGCCAGAACTTTGACCCGCGCCCAATCGCCCTGTATCAGCGCTTCTTTTTTAGCCCGCGACCAACCCTTAATCTGCTGCTCAAAGGCGATGGCGCCTTCACGCGTCTCAAACTCACCTTGCCAGATCAACTCAACCGGCTTGCGCGTTGCTGTGTAACCTATCTTGCCGGTGTCGTGTTGTTGAAGGCACAAGTCCATATCGTCGGTCTGGCCGGTGTAATACGAGCCATCTCCGCAGCGCAGCATGTAAACGTAAAAAGGCGTCATGTCGGATCGCGTCAATTCGTGGGATCAGTTTGAAAGTCATCGCAAATCATTCGCTGACGCCCGCTCAACCGAGTTGCATGCGGGTCTTTCATTTCAGACCAGCCTCGGTTGACTGCGCCAAAGTTAGACACCAGTTGTGGCAGCTTTTCATCCAACGACGACTTCACAAACACAAGCACCTTGCTACTCGCTTTTTGGCTTCGACAAGCTCAGCCCGAACGGTAACGGGCAGGAGTCCATCCAAGGGCAGTTCATGACAAAGCCTTTTTGATCTGCTCGAGCACATCCTTGGCGCTCGCAGGTATCGGCGTGCCCGGGCCGTAAATGCCTTTGACGCCGGCTTCGTACAGCATCTCGTAGTCTTGCTTGGGAATCACGCCACCGACGAAAACAATGATGTCGTCAGCGCCCTGCTTTTTAAGTTCTTCAATGATGGCCGGCACCAAGGTCTTATGGCCTGCCGCGAGCGTGCTCACACCGACAGCGTGCACATCGTTCTCGAT
>JBIKHX010000001.1:0-27643 GCA_044361945.1 Polaromonas sp.
TTCCATCTCCACCGTGATGGTCGAGGCACCCGCGTCCAGCGCACCGCGGAAAATATACGGAAAGCACAGGACGTTGTTGACCTGGTTGGGGTAATCGGTGCGACCTGTCGCCATGATGGCGTCATCACGCACCGACTTAACGTCTTCGGGTGTTATTTCGGGGTTGGGGTTGGCCAGCGCGAAAATGATGGGCTTGGCCGCCATTTTCTTGACCATCTCTTTTTTGAGCACGCCACCGGCGGACAGGCCCAGAAAAATATCGGCGCCATCGATGATCTCGCCCAGCGTGCGCGCCGTGGTTTTTTGGGAAAACAGGATCTTGTCCTCGTCCATCAGCTCGGTCCGGCCCTCATAAACCACGCCGGCCAAGTCGGTCACAAAGATATTTTGGCGCGGCAAGCCCAGTTTGAGCATCAGGTTCAAACATGCCAATGCGGCCGCTCCAGCGCCGGAAGTCACCAGTTTGACTTTTTTAAGGTCTTTACCGGCAACCTTGAGTGCATTCAATATCGCGGCGGCCACGGTGATGGCCGTGCCATGCTGGTCATCATGAAACACTGGGATCTTCATGCGCTTACGCAGCTCGCGCTCTACATAAAAGCAGTCCGGTGCCTTGATGTCTTCTAAATTGATGGCGCCGAAAGTTGGCTCCAGCGCGGCAATCACCTCCACCAGCTTGACCGGGTCTTGCTCGTCGATTTCGATGTCGAACACATCCACGCCGGCAAACTTCTTGAATAAAACAGCTTTGCCTTCCATCACTGGTTTCGATGCCAGCGGACCGATGTTGCCCAGACCAAGCACGGCAGTGCCGTTGGTGATGACGGCCACCAGGTTGCCGCGGCTGGTGTATTTAAAAGCGGCGTTCGGGTCTTTGACGATTTCTTCGCAGGGAGCGGCCACGCCGGGCGTGTAGGCCAGCGCCAAGTCATGCTGGTTAATCAACTGCTTGGTGGCGGCAATGGCTACTTTGCCGGGGGTGGGGAACTCGTGGTACTCAAGAGCGGCGCGGCGCAGTTCATCGCGCTTTTCCTGTTGCTTGTCGACCGGGGTGCTGGACATGTGAGCGCTCTCCTGCGGGGGCAGCCCTTGCGGGCGTCAATTACTTAAAAGGAACGCGATTGTAGGCCGGCAATGTTGTGCGCGACCGGTCAATGCATGCGCGGCAGTTCACCGGCGAAAACCGGCAATATTCAGGGCGACAACAGTTTGGCTTGCGCCATCCTTTGAGCGGTTTGCGCACCGGCCAGCACAAAGCCGCGCGGCTGGCCGCTATCGTCCTGCCAATGCCAGATGCCTTCGCCCGCGGCAGCCCAATGGCCGGCCAGCCCGGTTTGCGCAGCAGCCACCACCATTGGCAGGGCAGGGGTCTTGACAGACACTGGCATCAAGGCAAAGGCCAGCGCCGTCGGCGTGCCGGCCAGCGTGGCGGCCATCGCCCTTGCAGCGCTCATGATCGGCATGACATAAGGCAGCGTGGAGCCGTGCGCCGACAACTGGGAGGGCGCGCTGGCGTACTGGGCGCTGTCGCCTAAGGCGTAAATGTGCGCTGCGCTGGTTTGCAAAAACGTGTTGACGACGATGGCGCGGTCTACCTGCAGGCCGGATGCTTGTGCCAGGGCCGTGTCGGCGCGCAGACCCACGGCGCTGAGCACTGCGTCGGCAGGTACGCTCTCGCCCGTAGCCAGCGTCACCTGCAGTCTGCCGGCAGCGTGATCCACGGCGCGCACGGTGCAGCCAAAGTGAAAATGCACGCCCAGCGCCTCCAGTGCCGCTTGCAGGGCGGCGCTTGCCTCGGGCGGCAGCAGGGCGGCCAGCGCACGCGGCCCGGGGTCCACCACGCGCACGCGCATGCCGGCTTGCGCCAGGTCGTTGGCGAACTCGCAACCGATCAGCCCGGCACCCATGATCAGCACCTCGCGCAGTGGCGCAGCGGCAGCGACTGCTGCGGCTTGCAGGCGGGCGTGAAAAGCCGCAAAGTCATCCAGTGAGTTGATGCTCATCACTGCGTCGGCCGCATCGCCCTGCACCGGCACCCTGATCGGCTGCGCGCCGGTGGCCAGCACCAGGTCACGGTAGCCCAGCGTTTGCAGGCCGGCGGCACTGCGCACGCTCAAGGTTTGTGCGGCCGTGTCAATGGCTTGCACGCGGGTGTGCGCCAGCAAAGTGACATTCAGCGTCTCGGCCATTTTGGCGGCGGGCGTGCTGACCAGTTGGGCTGGCAAACGGCCTTGGGCAAAGGCGTTAGACAGCGAGGGCTTGGCATAAAAGTCGCCGCTGTCGGCAGTCACCAGCATCAGCTGCGTCGTGGTGTCGAGCTTGCGGAATTCGCGCGCCGTGGTCCAGCCGGCCAGGCCGGCACCCACAATGATCAGGCTCTGGCTCATGCTGTGCTTTCAGAGTTCAACAACTTCAAAGTCGGCCTTGGCCACACCGCAGTCCGGGCAGGCCCAGCTCGCGGGCACGTCGGCCCACAGCGTGCCTGCGGCGATGCCGTCTTCAGGTCGGCCGGCGACCTCGTCGTACACAAAACCACACACGATGCAAATATAAGTTTTCATGAAAATTCCTTCAGGGTAATCATTGTCGGGGCTGGCGGGTTCAAACTGTTGCGGCTTGGACTTTATCGAGCTGCGCCTGGTAATGGCCGGCGTGGCGCTCTTCTACCTTGGCCAGCGCAGCAAAGCGTTTTTGCGCCTTGAGCAGCGTGGCGGTGAACTGGGCCGCATGCAGCTTGGACTCTTCGATCTGCTCACTCATCTCGGCCACGGCGGCGGCGTTGCCTTCTGCTTCGGCGGTGGCGCGAAAGCCCGGGTACATCTCGGAGAACTCATAGGTTTCGCCGGCTATGGCGATTTGCAAGGCCTTGGCCGGTGTCATGCTGGCCTTCGGGTACAGCAAGTCCAGGTGGCCAAAGGCGTGCATCACTTCCTGGTCGGCGGTTTCTTCAAAAGTGCGGGCTGTTTCCTCGTCACCAGCGGCACGGGCCAGTTTGGCAAAGTAGCGGTACTTGATGTGCGCCATGGATTCGCCGGCAAAGGCTGCCTCCAAGTTGGCCATGGTTTTGATGTCGGGGCGGGCTGTGTTCATAGGGGACTCCTGGTGATAGCGTTGATTAATCGAAAGATGAGAAATCATAGGATCAATCAATTGATTGGGCCAATTGAATCTGGCTAATCGATTGATAGCGACTATCAAGAGCCCGGCGCCCGCTGCCACGCAGTTACCGGGGTCCATCCCCGTTCATCATTAAACTGAAAGAAAAACGTATTTCGGAAAAGCCGATATCAAAGCTGGTCCACCTTTCAAAGCCCTTAAATTTCAGCGTCAACACAATCAAGAGAGCCACCATGTTTGCAGAAGCCTCCGCCAAAACCCAAGACCTGCTCACGCGCATGAACGCGTTTTATGACCAGCACATTTACCCCAACGAGGCGACGTATCACGCCGAGCTCGAGGAACTGCGCCGACAAGGCAACCCTTGGCAAACCCTGGGCCTGATTGAGGCGCTCAAGGTGAAGGCGCGAACGGCCGGTTTGTGGAACCTGTTTTTGCCGCACAGCTACAAGGGGCAGGGCGGCATCTCTAACCTGGACTATGCGCCGCTGTGCGAACTGATGGGCCGCGTCATGTGGTCGGGCGAGGTGTTCAACTGCTCCGCGCCCGACACCGGCAACATGGAGACCTTCGAGCGTTACGGCACTGCCGCGCAAAAAGAGCAATGGCTAGAGCCCCTGCTTGACGGCCAAATCCGCTCGGCCTTCCTGATGACAGAGCCCGCTGTCGCCTCTTCGGACGCGACCAACATCCAGTGCAGCATTCGCCGCGAGGGCGACGAGTACGTCATCAACGGCCGCAAGTGGTACAGCTCGGGCGCTGGTTCGCCGCGTTGCAAGATTTTCATCGTGATGGGCAAGACCGATCCGGACGCTGCGCGCCACGCCCAGCAGTCCATGGTGCTGGTGCCGCGCGACACACCCGGCGTCAGCGTGCTGCGGCCGCTGTCGGTGTTTGGTTATGACGACGCGCCGCACGGCCACATGGAAGTGGTGCTGGAGAACGTGCGCGTGCCGTTGGGCAACATCCTGCTGGGCGAGGGCCGCGGTTTTGAAATCGCCCAGGGTCGCCTTGGCCCCGGGCGCATTCACCACTGCATGCGCTCCATCGGCGCGGCCGAACGCGCGCTTGAAATGATGATTGACCGCTTGCAAACGCGCATCGCTTTTGGTGGCCCGATTTCGGGCCAGTCGGTCTGGCACGAGCGCATCGCCAACTCGCGCTGCATGATCGACCAGGCTCGCTTGCTCACCCTGAATGCTGCGCACAAGATGGACACTGTCGGCAACAAGGCCGCTCGCTCAGAAATCGCCATGATCAAGGTGGTCGCGCCCAATGTGTCGTGCCAGGTGGTGGACTGGGCGATTCAGGCGCACGGGGCGGCTGGCGTTAGCCAGGACTTTTCGCTGGCCGAAGCCTACGCGCACCAGCGCACCGTGCGTTTGGTGGACGGTCCGGACGAGGTGCACCGCACGACGATTGCCAAGATCGAGCTCGCCAAGCGCGCGGCTTTGCGCGCCACCGCCACCTGAGCCGCACAGCCGCCCATCAGCCCCGCATCAGCGCTTCAATCGCGTCGGCGTCCACCGGTACGCCGCGCGTGAGCAGCTCGCAACCCTTGGCGGTGACCAGTGCATCGTCTTCTATGCGGATGCCGATGTTCCAGAACTCTTTGGGCACGCCCTTTGCCGGCCGCACATAAATACCGGGCTCGATGGTCAGCACCATGCCAGGGCGCAGGATGCGCGATGGCTTGCGCATCACCTGCTGGCCCAACGCATCGGTTTGCAATGTGGCTTTGCTGCGGGGCTCGGTGTAGTCGCCGCAGTCATGCACGTCCATGCCCATCCAATGGCCGGTGCGGTGCATGTAGAACTGACGGTAAGCACCGGATTCGAGAACGTCGTCCACCTTGCCGTGCTTGGCCTTAGGTAAAAGACCGGTGTCCAGCATGCCCTGGACCAGCACGCGGGTGGCCGCATCATGCGGGTCGGTGAAGCGCTTGCCTGGCCGGGTAACGGCAATGGCCGCTTTCTGTGCCGCCAGCACGATGTCATACAAAGTGCGCTGCGCCGGGCTGAACCTGCCGTTAGCAGGAAAAGTGCGGGTGATGTCGCTGGCGTAGCCGTCGAGTTCGCAGCCGGCGTCAATCAGGCACAACTCGCCGCCTTTGAGCTCGGTGTCACCGGCGCGGTAATGCAGCACGCAGGCATTGGCGCCTGCCGCCACGATGCTGCCGTAGGCCGGGAACTGCGAGCCGTGGCGGCGGAACTCGTGCAGCAGCTCCGCCTCCAGGTGGTATTCGCGCAGACCACCCTTGACACCTTCGCGCAGCATGGCCGCAGAAGTTTGCATGGCGCGCACATGGGCACCGGCAGAAATCTTGCCGGCACGCCGCAAGATGGCGATCTCATGGCTGTCTTTGACGAGCCGCATCTCATCGAGCACTTTGCACAGGTCATGCTGGCTGCCCGGGCATTCGGCGCCAAAGCGCACGCGGGCCCGCACCTGGTTGAGCCAGCCGTCCACCTGCGTCTCCAGCCCTTTGTGTGTGGCAAACGGAAACCACACCGCCGGCTGGTTGGTCAGCAGCTGCGGCATGGTTTTTTCAAGCGCGTCCACGCTGAACGCCTGGCTCACACCCAGTGCGGCCGGCGCGGCCTTGGGGCCCAGCCGGATGCCGTCCCAGATTTCGCGCTCCAAGTCCTTGGGCCGGCAAAACAGCGTGCTCTTGCCCGAAGCCTCGATGGCCAGCCAGGCGCCGGCTTCGCTGAAGCCAGTGAGGTAATAAAAGTAACTGTCGTGGCGGTACGGAAAGTCGCTGTCGCGGTTGCGCGGCACTTCGGGCGCCGTGGGCAACAAGGCGATGCCGCCACCGGCAGCTTTGAGGGCGCGCGCCACAGCGGCGCGGCGTTTTTCGTAAATGCGGTTGTTGATCACGGCGTTTGTCCTGGGCTGTGTGAAAAATATTAAAAAGAATTAAGGCGCGTTAGGTGGCGCATTTAGCAAGGCCAGCCGCTCCGGCGTGCCCACATCGGTCCATGCGCCCGAATATAGCGCTGCGCTGACGCGCCCGCTTTGCATGGCGGTGCGCAGCAGCGGCGCCAGCGCAGCTTTGTGGCCGGCCGGCGTGCCGGCAAAGAGCGCAGGTCGGTACAAGCCCACCGTGCTGTAGGTGAATTGTTGCGGCGCCTGGTTCAGGGCCATGCCGCCGGCTGACAGGCCAAAGTCACCGCGCGGGTTGTGTTCAGGGTTGGGCACCAGGTAAATATGCGCCAGCCCCTTGGATGCGGCAAAGCGCGCGCCGTCCGCAGCCGCAAATTCAAAGTCGGGCATGAACACATCACCGGCCAGCAACCAAAACGGTGTCTCGTCTTGCAGTTCCAGCAAAGGCAGCGCGGTGGCAATGCCGCCGGCGGTCTCCAGCGCGCCGCCATACAGCGCGCCTTCGTGCGAATAGCGGATCGACAAGCCCCAGGCACTGCCGTCACCCAGTCGCTCGGGGAACTGTGTCTCCAGCCAGGCGGTGTTGATGACCACCTGGCGCACGCCGGCGCGGGCCAGCTTTTCCAAATGCCAGACGATCAGCGGCTTGCCTTGCACCTCCAGCAGGGGCTTGGGGCAGGCGTCGGTCAGCGGACGCATGCGCTCGCCGCGGCCGGCGGCCAGGATCAACGCGTGGCTCACCGCGGGCGTGGCGGGTGGCAAAACAGGGGCAAGGCTCATGTTGGCGAATTATCGCGCCCGCACAAGGGCACCATCTGCACGGACCGGGCGTGTGGCTGCCCCTGTAAAATCAAAGCCTCAGCCGGGCTTGGCCCCGGTGCAGATTTCACCCTCTTCATTTCCCTGCGCACCTCACTCTGGACTCACACGCAAATGGCTGACAACTCCTCTCCTCTCATGGCCAACGCCATCCGTGCCCTGGCCATGGACGCCGTCCAGCAAGCCAACTCCGGCCACCCCGGCGCCCCCATGGGCATGGCCGACATGGCGGTGGCCCTGTGGGCGCGTCATTTGCAGCACAACCCGGCCAACCCGCACTGGCTGGACCGCGACCGCTTCGTGCTGTCCAACGGCCACGGTTCCATGCTGATTTACGCGCTGCTGCACCTGACGGGTTACGCGCTGCCCATGAAAGAGCTGAAAAACTTCCGCCAGCTGCACAGCAAAACGCCGGGCCACCCGGAAGTCGGCTACACCCCCGGCATCGAAACCACCACCGGTCCGCTGGGCCAGGGCGTGACCAACGCCGTCGGCATGGCGCTGGCTGAAAAACTGCTCGCGCAAGAGTTCAACCGCCCCGGCCACGAGGTCGTCAACCACCACACCTATGTCTTCATGGGCGACGGTTGCCTGATGGAAGGCATCAGCCACGAAGCCGCCGCCCTGGCCGGTGCCTGGAAGCTCGGCAAGCTGATCGCCCTGTACGACGACAACGGCATCTCGATTGACGGCCAGGTCGCGCCCTGGTTCATTGACAACACCGCCCAGCGCTTTGCCGCCTACGGCTGGAACGTTATCGGCCCGATTGACGGGCACAACGCCGACGCGGTGGACGCTGCCATTGCCAAGGCCAAAAGCGCCAGCGATAGCAGGCCGACCCTGATCATTTGCAAAACCCACATCGGCAAAGGCTCACCGAACCGCGCCAACACCGCCAAGGCCCACGGCGAGCCGCTGGGCGCCGAAGAAATCAAGCTCACGCGCGAAGCCCTGGGCTGGCCGCACGCACCTTTTGAGATGCCGCCAGCCGCTTATGAGGCCTGGGATGCCAAGGCCGCCGGCCAGGCGCGTGAAGCCGCCTGGAACGCCAAGTTCGCCGCGTACCAGACCGCCTTTCCGGCGCAAGCTGCTGAACTGCTGCGCCGCATGAAGGGCGAGCTGCCCAAGTCTTTTTCTCAGCTCGCGGTGGACACCGTGGTGGGCGCGCACACCAAGGCCGAAACCGTGGCCTCGCGCAAAGCCTCGCAGCTGGCACTCGAAGCCTTCACCGCCGGACTGCCCGAGCTGCTGGGCGGCTCGGCTGATTTGACCGGCTCCAACCTCACCAACACCAAGAGCACGCCCAACCTGCGCTTTGACGCGCAAGGCGCGGTGGTGCTGAGCGAGACGGCTGATGGCCAGAAAACCGGTGGGCGCCACATCAACTACGGCGTGCGCGAATTCGGCATGGCCGCCATCATGAACGGAATTGCGCTGCATGGCGGCTACATTACTTACGGCGGCACTTTCCTGACATTTAGCGACTACAGCCGCAACGCCATCCGCATGGCTGCGCTCATGAAATTGCGCGTGGTGCATGTGTTCACGCACGACTCCATCGGTCTGGGCGAAGACGGCCCGACGCACCAGTCGATCGAGCACGCCGCTTCGCTGCGCCTGATCCCCAACCTGGACGTCTGGCGTCCGGGCGACACCGCAGAAACCGCGGTGGCTTGGGCCGTAGCCCTGCAAAACAAAAACAAGCCCACTGCGCTCTTGCTCAGCCGGCAGAACCTGCCTTACGCCCCCAAAGACGACCTCGGCCAGATCAGCAAAGGCGCTTACGTGCTGGCCGAGCCCGAAGAAGTCGGCTTGACAAAAAAAGCCCAGGCCGTGCTGATCGCCACCGGCTCTGAAGTGCAGCTCGCGCTCAAGGCCCAGGAGCTGCTGGCCAAAGAGTTCAAGATCGCCGTGCGCGTGGTCTCCATGCCCAGCACCACCACCTTCGACAAGCAAAAAGCCGCCTACAAGAGCGAAGTGCTGCCGGAAGGCATTCCGCGCATCGCGGTGGAGATGGGCGTGACCGATGGCTGGTGGAAATACGGCTGCGCCGCGGTCGTTGGCATCGATAGCTACGGCGAGTCAGCACCGGCGCCGGTGCTGTTCAAGCACTTCGGCTTCACACCGGAAAACGTCGCCAACACCGTGCGCAAGGTTCTGTTCAGGAAATAAACCGAAGATGGCGCCCGGCGCGTCATCCGCTAACCCCGCCAGATTCAACTTCAGGAACCTCAGCAAATGACCATCCAACTCGGTATCAACGGCTTCGGCCGCATCGGTCGCAATGTCTTGCGCGCCGCCGTGCAAAACTTTTCCGACATCCAGATCGTCGGCATCAATGACCTGCTCGAGCCCGAGTACCTGGCTTACATGTTGCAATACGACTCGGTTCACGGCCGCTTCAAAGACCAAGTCTCGGTCGAGGGCAACACGCTGATCGTCAACGGCCACAAGATCCGCCTGACGCAAGAGCGCGACCCGGCCGCGCTCAAGTGGAACGAGATCGGCGCCGACATCGTGCTCGAATCCACGGGCCTCTTTCTGGACAAAGCCACTGCTGAAAAGCACCTGGCAGCCGGCGCCAAGAAAGTTATCCTCTCGGCCCCGAGCAAGGACGACACGCCGATGTTTGTTTACGGCGTCAACGACAAGACCTACGCCGGCCAGACCATCATCTCCAACGCCAGCTGCACCACCAACTGCCTGGCCCCGGTGGCCAAGGTGCTCAACGATAAGTGGGGCATCAAGCGCGGCCTCATGACCACCGTGCACGCCGCCACCGCCACCCAAAAAACTGTGGACGGCCCGAGCGGTAAAGACTGGCGCGGCGGCCGCGGCATCCTCGAGAACATCATTCCGTCCAGCACCGGCGCGGCCAAAGCCGTGGGCGTGGTCATTCCCGAGCTCAACAAAAAACTCACCGGCATGTCCTTCCGTGTGCCCACGTCCGACGTCTCGGTGGTGGACTTGACCGTCGAGCTGAACAAAGAAGCCACGTACGCGGAAATCTGCGCTGAGATGAAAGCGCAAAGCCAGGGCGCGCTCAAAGGCATCCTCGGCTACACCAAAGACAAAGTGGTCGCCACCGACTTTCGCGGCGAGACCTGCACCAGCGTGTTTGACGCTGACGCCGGCATCGCGCTGGACAGCACGTTTGTGAAGGTCGTCGCCTGGTACGACAACGAATGGGGTTACTCCAACAAGTGCCTGGAGATGGTGCGCGTGATCGCCAAGTAATCACCTCAAGAAGTAATTTGTGCCCTGCCACTTTTTAAATTGTGAATGTGCACATGCTCTCCGGCGGCAACGGCCTGGAGCGTGAATCCGATCACCTCGCCGTATTTGCGGACCGGCTGACCCGCAGCCAGCGGGTGCAGCGCGAGTTTGTGGCACAGCGCAATGTCTTCGAGTGCTTGTATTGAGCGCGTTTGGTTCTGGCCTTGGATCTGAACCCATTCTCCCGCGCTCAGAGGGCGCAATGCGGTCGCCACATCATCGGCCGGGTTCAGCACCATCGCCGCGGCGCCGCCGGCTTGGCTGGCCGCGTTCAAAGCGCCTCTCCCATGCGACTGACGACCTCGTCGCCTTCGCCAAGCACCTCGCCCCAGGTCAGCGTGCCGTTGGCGATTTCCACAATCAGTGCCAGCAAGGCCTCGGCTGCAGCTTCAATCGGTTGACGCCCTTCAAATACCGCACTGGCATCAAAGTCCAGCTGCTGATGCAGCACCCGGCAGGCTTGCGGATTGGCAGAGATTTTGACGGTCGGCGCCAAGTGGCTGACATAGCTGTTGCCCACACCGGTAGAAAAAAGCAGCATCTGCGCACCTGCGGCGACAAAGCCAGACAGTGACTCCGGCGCATAGGCGCTGGCATCCATGGCGTAGAGGCCCGGCCCCACCGGGCGCTCAGCCAGGGCCAGCACGCCCTGTATGGTGGCGCTTCCCGATTTGGCGATGGCACCCAGGGATTTTTCTTCGATGGTGCTCAGGCCCGCGGCTATATTGGTCGGCCCGGGGTTGTTGCCCAGCAGGTCTTCCCCTTGCGACATCGCCATGGCCTCGCGCCGGGACACCGCTTGCACCAGCGCCTGCGCCACTTCAGGTGTGGCGGCACGCTTGGCCAGCAGGTGTTCCGCGCCCAACCACTCCATCGTCTCGCCGAAGATCACTTGTGCGCCCCCAGCCACCAGGGTGTCGGTGATCCGGCCGATCAGGGGGTTGGAAACCATGCCTGAACTGGGGTCAGAGCGTCCGCATTCCATGCCGACACACAGGGCTGACAAGGGGGCAACTTGCCGGCGCAGACGCGAGATCTCGCGTTGCAGCGCTGCGCCTGCTCGAATGGCTCTGTCCGTGAGCGTCAGCACGTCGTGGTTGCAATCGTCCAGACAGACGGATGCAACCGGCTTGCCCGTGGCGGCAATGGCGCTGGCGACGGCGGCCACCTTGGGTACGTCGCTGCCAATCAGCAGAACCCCGGCCACGTTAGGGTTCGTACCAAAACCGATCAGTGCGCGCAAGTGCGCGCTCTTGTCCGCGCCCATCAGCCCTCCGCCATAGGGCATCGTCACGCACTTTGCCAGGGGCAGTGCCGCTGCAACGCGGCGGGCGCAGGGCCCGGTCAGGCCGGCCAGCGACAGCACCAGCAGCTCATTGCGCACACCGACGGAGCCGTCCGGGCGATGAAAGCCCATCCAGGAGAAGTCGGGCATGGGCTCAGTCCGGTTTGGCGCCGGAGACCTGGATCACCTTGCCCCATTTCAGCGCCTCTGACGACAGCCAGGTGGCGAATTGCTGGGGGGTGTTTTCAACGGGTTCTGCACCCAGCTGATCCCACTTGGCGCGCACATCCGGCATGCGGATGATTTTGGCGATCTCGGTGTTCAGCTTTTGAACTACGTCACGTGGCGTGCCGGCCGGCGCAAAAATTCCTTGTGCTGCGATGGACTCAAACTGCGGCAAGCCTGACTCGGACACGGTGGGAACTTGTGGCAAGGTGCTCATGCGCTTGGTGGTGGTCACTGCCAGCGCCTTGAGTTTGCCCGACTGTATCAAGGGCATGGCCGGCGGTGTACCGATAAACATCAGGTCGACCTGACCCCCCATCACATCGGTGATGGCTGCGCCGCCGCCCTTGTAGGGAACGTGCGCGAACTGGGTGGCCGCCGTCATGTTGACCATTTCAATGGTGAGGTGGGTGCTGGTGCCGTTGCCCGAGGATGCCACGCTGAACCGGCCGGGCTTGGCCTTGTCCTGCGCCAGCACATCGGTAAAAGATTTCAGCGTGCTGGCCGGGGCTGTGATCAGGATGTGCGCGAAGGTGGCCAGATTGATCACGGGCAACAACTGCTCTTGTGTGTAGCCCAGCTTGGGGTAGAGCTTGGGTGCGATGGTGTGCACCGCAACGTCTGCCAGCAGCAATGTGTAGCCGTCAGCCGGAGACTTGGCAACCAGTTCGGCACCCAGGGTGCCGCCAGCACCGGGTTTGTTTTCGATGACAAACGCCTGGCCTGTGGTTTCGCTCAGTTTTTGGCCCAGGGTGCGCGCCAGAATGTCTGAGGCGCCGCCTGGCGCAAAAGGCACGACCAGGCGCACCGGTTTTTGCGGATAGGTGCTTTGAGCCTGGACATGGCCCACAACGCTTAGTCCGGCAAGCAGTGCGACAAGAGAAAGAGCGGCTTGAGGCCCCCTGGAGGTATGAGTCAATGGCATCGGCAGATCCTTTTTAAAAGGGCACGGGTCGTGTGCGGATGGTTTGAGGACCCGGCCAGTATGATCCTACTGGGCCATCAAGTAAATTCAATTTTTCAACACTAGTCATTTGCTTTTCTTATGGATGAAATCTCAGGCCAGCCGCTAGACGCTGCAGCGGGCCTTCGTCGTTTGCGTGTTCAGCACCTGCGATTTTTGGCGCTGCTCTCCCGATTGGGCTCGCTGACGGCCTGCGCGAAGGCTTTGCACCTGAGCCAGCCCGCTGTGAGCAATCTGCTCAAGGACCTGGAGAGCGCCTTTGGCGTTCGGTTGGTGGATCGGGATGCAAGGGGCGGGCGATTGAGTCCGGCCGGCGCACGGGTGCTCACCCGGGTGACACACAGTTTGGCTTGGCTGGAGGCTGCGCAGCAAGAGGCGGGCTCACCCGACGCACGCCCCACTGTGCGTGTGGGCCTGATGCCGATCGTGGCCTATTCGTTCATGCCGGCAGTGGTGAAAGGTCTTGTTGCACAGGGCGGGCCACTGAGACTCGCGTTTGTCGAGGCCACCGTGCAGCGGCTTATCGAGCTGCTGCATGAGGGCATGATCGACTGTGTCATTGCCTTGCTGGATTCCGCGCGCGTACCTTCAGAGCGGCTCGCTGATTTGAAGGTTGCGCCTTTGTATCAGGATGGGCTGGCGGTGGCTTGTGCCAACGGACACCCCTTGTTGGCACAAGCTCCGGTCACCCATGCTGAGCTCTTGACGCAAGAATGGGTGTTGGCTCCACAAGCCACACGCACGCGGCAGGTGGTGGAGTCCAGTTTTCTGGGCATGGGTTTGTTGCCGCCCACGCCCTTGGTGGAGTCGGGCTCTTTCCACGCCAATTTGGCCTTGGTGGCACAGACCCGTATGCTGACGGTGGTGCCCAGTTCTTCAGTGCAAGGCTATAGCGGAGCCGGCAAGGTCCAGACACTGTCGCTGGTGCACCCCTTTGCGCCCAGCGCGATGAATTTTGTGACCCATCGCGATGTCTGGGAAACCCCTGCATTGCAAACGCTGTATCAGGCGATGGCGCTGCATGCAAAAGACTGGCCGCTCAATGAAGCCGTCAATCAACTTTGAAAACGGATGCGATTGGCTGCTGCCTAAAAACCGCGCCACGCCCTGCTCAATGACCCGCTCAGTCCGGCCGCGTCTCGCGTCCGTCCGGGTAGCGCGCAAAGCGCGCCGGCTCGCGTCCGTGCACCGGGCCGCTGTCGGGCCAAGGCCAGCCGCCGAACTGGTTGCGCTGGTAGTCGGCCACAGTCTGGCGGATTTCGGCTTGCGTGTTCATCACGAAGGGGCCGTACTGCGCCACCGGCTCACCAATCGGCTTGCCTTGCAAGAGTAAAAATTCGGCCTCTTTGTTGCCGCGATTGACAAGCGTCACGGCGCAGCGGGCAAGCTCCAGCGCTGCATGCTGCATCAAGAGTTCGCCGTCAACCTCAATTTGCTCACCCTTGAAGAAATACAGACTGCGCTGAGTCTGTTCGCCGGCTGTGGCCGGCAGCGTCCAGCGTGCACCCGGGTCCATACGCAATGTCCAGATCGCTACATCGGCGTCAAGCTGTGCGGCCCAGGAATCGGGCGGCGGCGACTGCGGCGACTGGGCATCCTGCAGGCGGCCGGCGATCACGGCCAGCTCGGTGCTGCGGCCGGCTTCGTCTTGCGTCACGTGGCGCACCACGTCTTGTGACCAGATCATGGTGAAGTGCGACGGCGCCATCTTGCTGGCTGCCGGAAGGTTCAGCCAGATCTGAAACAGCTCCAGCGGGTTGGCCTGGTCGGTGGCCAGCAGCGGAAACATCTCGGCATGCACGATGCCCCGGCCGGCGGTCAGCCACTGCACATCGCCCCGTCCGAAGCGCGCGGCGGCGCCCAGCGAGTCGGCGTGGTCGATCAAGCCCTTGCGTACGATGGTGACGGTTTCAAAGCCGCGGTGCGGGTGCGAAGGAAAGCCCGGCACGGTTTGCCCGTGGTACATGCTCCAGCCGCTCTGGCGGCTGAAGTCCTGGCCCAGCTGCCGGCCGGCCAGCGACACAGCCGGCCCCATTTGCGCATTACCCGCCGGGTAGGCGTCATCGTGGTACGCGCAAAACAAAAAGGGGTCAATGGTTTCCCACGGGAAACCCAGGGGCTTGATCTTCAAAATGGCAGCGCTTGGCATGTACAGCTCTTTCAAGCGGGCAGTTTGCACTTGCCATCGTAGAGGATGCGCACCAGCTTGCCGCGTTGATCGACATCGTTGTAGCCGCTGTAGCTCACGGTGGCCCGGTCAATGACGACCTGGGTTTCGTGGCCGTTGCTTTTGTTCTTTTTGTTAGCACCCAGCCGTGAGGAGCTGCTCAGGTTGGTGCCTTGGTACTGCTCGGTGATCAGGCTGCTGACGCGCATCTGGTAGTCAGGCGGGCCGATCACATTGAAATACATGTGCCAGCCTATTGACTGGATCTCGATGCTGATTTTGGCGGGTGCCAGCTTTCGGTTGTCGGGTTGCGAAATGCCCTCGGCATCGCATTCGAGTTTGAAGGTTTGCGCCTGGGCCAACAGTGCCAACGGGCCTATGGCGAGCATCAGCACAGCGCTTCGCAGGCAAAGCCAGAGAGGGCGCCAGAAATTTTTTTGCATAGGGACCTTACAAGCGGTTCGTCCCGACTGTAGCAAATGAGGGCTGCGCAGCGGTGAGTGGGCGAACGCTGACCTCCTGGCTGCTGATGTCACGCATGCCGGCCGCGGTCTGCACGCGCAAGGCGCCTTGCGGGCCGACACCACAGGCGCTGCCCTCGGTGCCGTCAGACAGGCGCACGGCCCGCCCGGCCAGCGCATCGCGGGCGGCAAAGCGCGCTTGAAAGGGCGCAAAACCTTCCCGCTCAAAATCCAGTACGGCAGCGACCAGTGGTGCGGCCACAGTTTGCAAGGCCCAAGGGGCGTCCACACCCGGCCACAAGGCCTGCAAGGACGTCGCGGCAACGCCTGGCGGCATGCCGGACTGCGCTGCGGTTTCAAAGCTTTGCGCCGGGGTCATCACATTGAGCCCAACGCCGATGACCACGTAGCGCTGATCTCCCCAGCTGGCGGTCTCCACCAAAATGCCGCCCAGCTTGCAATCTTTGAACCATAAATCGTTCGGCCATTTAAGTTGCAGCTGGTCGCCCTCTGGCGTCTGCGGCGACAGGCTCTCGGCCAGACTCACGCCGACTGCCAGTGACAGGCCGGACCAGTCGGCCGGTTGCAGCGGCATGCCCAGTGAGAACGTCAGGCTGGTGCCGGCCGCGCTGTGCCAGTTGCGGCCCATGCGGCCGCGGCCCGCGCTTTGATGTCCTGCCACCAGCAAGATGGCTTCAGGTGGTGGCGGGCTGGCTGCGCCGGCGGCGGCGCGGCAACGCCGCATCAGCTCGCTGTTGGTCGAATCGATCTGCGGCAAGACCTCCACCGTGAAGGCCGGCAAGCTCGGCACCACGGCCTGCCAGATGGCTTCTGCGGGCCAGCGCACAGGCGCTTTTGCAGCGGGGCTTTGGCCGTTGATGGGCTCGGACATGGGCGCAGGCAAGAGGGGCTCAGTGTTTTTTGCTTTTGAGCTTTTTGGATTTCTTGCTTGACTTTTTCTTGGCCTTTTTCTTTTCGTCCTTGTCCTTGGGTGCAAGCAGGGTGCCGCGGCAGTTGGGCGCGCCGCACCAGCAGGGGTATTCGGCCTTGAGTTTTTTGGTGTACTTGGCGTCAATGATCAGGCCGTAGTCGTAAAACAGCTCTTGGCCGGCCGGTATGTTGTGCAGCGCCTTGATGAAGACGCGGCCTTTTTGTTCGTCCGCCTCGCAATTGGGCGCGCAGCTGTGGTTGATCCAGCGCGAGGAGTTGCCGCCGTGTTTGGCGTCAATCACGTGTTTTTCATCGACGTGAAAGTAAAAGGTGTGGTTGGGGTCCGTCGGGTCGTGCGGGTGGCGGCGCAGCGCTTCTTTCCAGCTGATGATCTCGCCCACGTACTCAATCAGCGTCTCGCCTTCGGCCAGGTCTTGCACGGCAAACATGCCCTTGCCATGCACGCCCGAGCGGCGCGTCTGGATGCGGCGCATAGAGGGAGCGGGAGCAGAAACGGCCGGGGCCGAAGAAAGAGCGGGAGGCTGATTTTTGAACACGTTTGAAAATTTGGTATGGTTAATTCATGCATGTGCGCGCGCAGGTGCGCGCGCACGAAGAGCCGTATTGTAAGGAGCACGCCATGTTGAACAGACGCAGCGTCATGGGTTTGGCCGCGCACCGTGCGGTGGCGCTGGGGCTGGCGCCTCTGGGCTTGGCCGCCATGGCGGCCGAGCCGGGCGCGCCCTTGCCGGCCCTTGGCAGTGCGCTCGCGGTCCCTGGTTTGACACTGCTTGACGGCGGCGTCTGGGGGCCCGATCAGGTCCGGGGAAAAGTGCTTGTGGTGTACTGGTGGGCTAGCTGGTGCCCTTTTTGTGCTGAACAGTCGCCGCATATGGATGCGCTGTGGCGTGCGCATCGCAACGAAGGGCTGGTGCTGCTGGGGCTGTCGATAGACAAGCAGCCGGCGGCGGCCAGCGCGCATTTAAAGGCCAAGGGCTACGGGTTTCCGGTAGCCATGGCCACGCAGGCGGCCGCGGTTTGGCCCAAGCCACGCGGCTTGCCGGTGGTGGTGGTGCGCGGTCGGGACGGAAAAGTTGTTTTTGCAGAATCCGGGAGCTTGTTTCCCGAAGATGTACAAGGTTTGAAGAATTTTTTATGAAAACTCTGGTGATTGCGGAAAAGCCCTCGGTGGCTCAAGACATCGTGCGCGCCATCACGCCCACGGCGGGCAAGTTCGAAAAGCACGACGAGTACTTCGAGAGCGACGATTGGATTGTCACCTCGGCCGTCGGCCACCTGGTGGAGATCCAGGCGCCTGAAGAATTTGATGTCAAGCGCGGCAAATGGAGCTTTGCCAACCTGCCTGTCATCCCGCCCTACTTTGATCTCAAGCCCATCGACAAGACCAAGACCCGGCTCAACGCCATCGTCAAGCTGGCCAAGCGCAAAGACGTGGACGCCCTGGTCAACGCCTGTGACGCGGGCCGCGAAGGCGAGCTCATCTTCCGGTTGATCCAGCAGTATTCCAAAGCCAAGCACCCGGTGCAGCGCCTGTGGCTGCAGTCCATGACGCCGGCCGCCATCCGCGACGGTTTTGCCAGCCTGCGCAGCGACGCGCAAATGCTGCCCTTGGCCGACGCCGCGCGTTGCCGCTCTGAGGCCGACTGGATGGTCGGCATCAACGGCACCCGCGCCATGACGGCCTTCAACTCGCGCGACGGCGGTTTCTTTTTGACCACCGTGGGCCGCGTGCAAACGCCCACGCTGAGCGTGGTGGTTGAGCGCGAAGAAAAAATCCGCAAGTTCGTCAGCCGCAACTACTGGGAAGTGCACGCCAGCTTTGCCGCCGAAGCCGGCGACTACCCCGGCAAGTGGTTTGACCCGGCCTGGAAGAAAGCCGCCGCCAACGCAGACAATGCCGAGCCGGATGCCGAGCTCAAGGCTGACCGCGTCTGGACCGAGGCCGATGCGCGCCGCATTGCAGACGCCGTGCGCGGCCAGAAAGCCAGCGTCAGCGAAGAGTCCAAGCCGACCACGCAAGCCGCCGGCCTGCTGTTTGATTTGACCTCGCTGCAACGCGAAGCCAACGGCAAGTTCGGCTTTTCGGCCAAGACCACGCTGTCGATCGCGCAAAGCCTGTACGAGCGCCACAAGGCGCTGACCTACCCGCGTACCGATTCGCGCGCCCTGCCCGAAGACTATGTGCCGGTGGTCAAGCAGACCTTTGACATGCTCGCCGGCAGCGAAATGAAACACCTGGCGCCACACGCCTTGGTAGCGCTCAACAACGGCTATATCAAGCCCAGCAAACGCATTTTTGACAATGCCAAGGTCAGCGACCACTTTGCCATCATCCCGACTCTGCAAGCACCCAGCGGCCTGAGTGATGCCGAGCAAAAACTCTACGACCTGGTGGTGCGCCGCTTCATGTCGGTGTTTTTCCCCAGTGCGGAGTATTTGGTCACCACCCGCATCACCAAGGCCGCCGGTCATAGTTTCAAGACCGAAGGCAAGGTGCTGGTCAAGCCTGGCTGGCTGGCGATTTACGGCAAAGAAGCCGCTGACGAAGTGCCCGAGCCCAAAGACGGCGACAAGGGTCAGAACCTGGTACCGGTCAAGCCCGGTGAGTTGGTCGGCGCAGAGACGGTCGAGCCCAAGGGCCTGAAAACCCGGCCGCCTGCACGCTACTCTGAGGCCACGTTGCTCGGCGCCATGGAAGGCGCGGGCAAGACGATTGAAGACGACGAGCTGCGTGAAGCCATGCAGGAAAAAGGCCTGGGCACGCCCGCCACGCGCGCAGCCACCATCGAGGGCCTGATCGCCGAAAAATACATGCTGCGCGAAGGCCGCGAGCTGATCCCCACGGCCAAGGCCTTTCAACTCATGACGCTGCTGCGCGGCCTGGGTGTGGAAGAACTCTCACGCGCCGACCTGACCGGTGAGTGGGAGCACAAGCTCGCGCAAATGGAGCAGGGCCAGCTCAGCCGAGAAAGCTTCATGGCCGACATTGCCGCCATGACCGAGCGCCTGGTCAACAAAGCCAAGGGCTACGACAAGGACACCATTCCCGGTGACTACGCCACGCTGCAAGCCCCCTGCCCCAACTGCGGCGGCATCATCAAGGAAAACTACCGTCGCTACACCTGCGTGGGCGCAGCCGGCGCCAGTGAAGGCTGCGGCTTCTCCTTTGGCAAGACGCCGGCCGGCCGCACCTTTGAAGTCGCTGAGGTCGAGCAGTTCCTGCGCGACAAAAAAATCGGCCCACTGGACGGTTTTCGCTCCAAGGCCGGCTGGCCTTTCACGGCCGAGATGGTCATCAAGTTCGACGAAGAGAGCAAGAACTACAAGCTCGAGTTCGACTTTGGTGACGACAAGAACGCTGAGAGTGGCGAGATCATCGACTTTGGCGCGGCGACATCCTTGGGCGCTTGCCCCAAGTGCGGCAGCCCGGTGCGCGAGCACGGCAAAAACTATGTCTGCGAAAAGTCCGTGCCCACGCTGGCGCAGCCCACACCCAGTTGCGATTTCAAAACCGGCACCATGATCTTGCAGCAGCCGGTGGACCACGAGCAGATGCAAAAATTGCTGGGCACCGGCAAAACGGACATGCTCGACAAATTTGTCTCCATGCGCACGCGCCGGCCTTTCAAAGCCATGCTGGCCTGGGATGCGGAGGCCGGCAAAGTCAATTTTGAATTTGCACCGTCCAAGTTCCAGCCGCGCAAAACGGCCGCTGGCCCGGCGCGCGCGGTGAAAACGCCGTTTGGTAAAACGGTCGCCGCCAAAGGCGCACCTGCCGCTAAAAAAGTTGCCATTAAAAAAGTGCCTGCAGCCAAAGCGCCCAAGACGAAAGTGCCGCGCGTGGCCAAACCCGGCAGCGGGCTCAAGCCCAGCGAGGCGCTGGCAGCCGTCATCGGCGCCGAGCCGGTGGCGCGCACGCAGGTCATCAAAAAGCTGTGGGACTACATCAAGGCCGAAGGCCTGCAGGACGCAGCCAACAAGCGCGCCATCAATGCCGACGCCAAGCTGCTGGCGGTGTTTGGCAAGCCGCAGGTGACCATGTTTGAGTTGGCCGGCATTGTCGGCAAGCACCTGAGCGCTTGATGCGGCTCCGGGGCTGACCGTGGCCACTTGGCAAGGGATCAGTTGTCCTGCGTGCCGCCAAAGCGGATGGTGACCCGTGTGCCCGGTGTCTGGGCTTGGCCACGCCGGTCAGTGTCGCCGATGTCAATGCTGGCGCCGTGTTGCAGCGCGATTTCCTTGACAATGGCCAGCCCCAAGCCCGAGCCGTCCACGTTGGTGCCCAGCGCCCGGTAAAAAGGCTCAAACACCAGCTCGCGCTCTGACTCGGGAATGCCCGGACCGGTGTCTTCCACCAGCAAGACCACCACGCCACCGAAGCGGTCCGTCAACAGGCGCGCAGTCACCTGGCCGCCGGCCGGCGTGTAGTTGATGGCGTTGTCCAGCAGGTTGCGCACCAGCTCTTTGAGCAGTGTGGCATTGCCCTGCACACGGCTGGCCACCTCGCCCAAAGGCGGGCCTTCATAGCCCAGGTCAATTTGTTTTTCGAGTGCGCGCGGCACCGAGTCTTGAATGGCTTCAGAGACCGTGTGCACCAGGTCCACCGGCGTTTTGGTCAGGCTGCGACCCGTGGTTTCGGCGCGCGCCAGTGCCAGCAATTGGTTGACGGTGTGCGTGGCGCGAATGCTGGCCAGGCCAATTTGTTTGAGCGACGTTTTCAGCTCTTCGGCGTCGGTCTCGCGCTGCGCCAGATCGGCCTGCATACGCAAGCCGGCCAGCGGCGTTTTAAGCTGGTGCGCGGCATCGGCTAAAAATCGCTTTTGCGTGGTCAGCGACAGTTTCAGGCGGCTGAGCAAGTCGTTGATGGAGGAGACCAGTGGCGCAACTTCCTCGGGCACGGCGCTTTCGTCCAGCGCACTCATGTCGTCGGGTTTGCGGGCACGTATGCGCTTTTCAAGCTCGGCCAGGGGTTTGATACCGCGCACCAGCGCCAGCCACACCAGCAGCACCGCCAGCGGTAGCGTGACGAACTGCGGCACCATCACGCCTTTGACAATTTCGGTGGCCAGTGTCTTGCGCTTTTCCAGTGTTTCGGCCACTTGCACCAGCATGGGCTCACCGTGGGGCACATCCACCTCCAGCCAGGTGTAGGCCACGCGCACTTCCTCGCCGCGCATCACATCTTCGCGCAAACGCACTTCGCCTTGGACGGGTTTTATTTCAGGCGGCGGCAGCGGCAGATCTTGCTCGCCACTCAAAAATTCACCACGCGTGCCCAGCACCTGGTAGTAAACCAGGTCGCTGTCATCGGCACGCAAAATCTCTCTGGCCGGTGCCGGCAGCGAAAAAAACATCTGCTGGTTGCGCACCACCACCAGCTTGGCCAGCGCTTGCACGTTGTATTCGAGCGCGCGGTCAAAAGGCTTGCCGGCAATGTTTTGCGCCACCAGCCAGGTCAGCGCCAGGCTGATCGGCCACAGCAGCAACAAGGGCGTGAGCATCCAGTCCAGGATCTCCCCGAACAAGCTGCGCTTGCCACGTTGGAATATTTTCAAGGAATTTTTTCGAGGCAGTAGCCCAGGCCTCGCACGGTGGCGATGCGGATCGGGCCCTTCTCGATCTTCTTGCGCAGGCGGTGAATGTAGACCTCGATGGCGTTGTTGCTGACTTCCTCGCCCCACTCACACAAGCGCTCGACCAGCTGGTCTTTGCTGACGAGTCGCCCGGCACGCTGCAGCAGCACTTCGAGCAGGCCGAGTTCACGCGCCGACAGCTCGATCATGTGGCCGTCAATCGTGGCCACGCGGCCGGCCTGGTCATAGACCATGGGCCCGTGTTTGATGGTGCTGGTCGCCCCGCCCATGCCGCGACGGCTGAGTGCGCGCACACGCGCTTCGAGCTCTTGCAGGCTGAAGGGCTTGGCCATGTAGTCGTCGGCCCCGTAATCCAGACCCTTGACGCGCTCTTCCACGCTATCGGCGGCGGTGAGAATCAACACCGGCATTGTCGAGCCGCGCGCCCGCAAGCGCTTGAGCACCTCCAGCCCGTGCATGCGCGGCAGGCCCAGGTCCAGGATCAGCAGGTCGAACTCGGTGTTGGTCATCAGCGCGGCATCGCATTCGCTGCCGCTGGCGACATGGTCCACCGCAGCGCCCGAGGCACGCAGGGTTCGCAGCAAACCATCGGCCAGCACCTGGTCGTCTTCGGCAATCAAAATCCGCATCGCTGTCTCCTCGTATGAGGCGCCTGGGCTGCGCCATTGGTCGCCCGCTGAGCCGGGTTGTTGTTCTTGCTGCCAAAGGCAAATTCTAGGCTTATGCAGCAGCGCGACTGCCATAAAGTTTTGGCGGCGGCAATCAGCCTTGGTCGCCGCCTGCATAAGCCTCCAAGCCGAGCGTCACCACGGTGGCCACATCCTGGCCCACGGCTTGCGAAAACTCGGCCTCTGCGCGAGCCACGGCCTGCTTGAAAGCCTCCAGCCACAAAAGCCCCGTTGCCGTGAACACCACCCGGCGGGCGCGCTTGTCGTGCGGATCGGCTTCGCGTGTGACCAGTCCCCAGGCCTCGCACTGGTCCACCAGGTCGCCCATGGCCTGCTTGCTCATGCCGGCGCTTTGCGCCAGCTCGGTCAGGCGCGAGCCGCCATGCGCCAGATGCCGCGTGATGTGAATGTGCGCCGCGCCCACTTGCGAGCGTGCCGCCAGATTCGACAGCGCCAGCGGCACCGCCACATCGTTGGCCATCAGGCTCAGCACGCGCGCGTCGAAGCGGCGCAACGCATGGCCCATCAGACGGCCCAGGTGGGTCTGGCGCCAGCCCTCGGCGGTACCGCTCAGGGCAGGCGCGCAGGGGTCTTCAGGTAGAGAATTTGCCATAGCCGAATGGTAAGGCAAACTGACCAAAAATATGCTTTACAAGTTTAAACCAGCTGATAAAGTACTGTTCATGCATCCAGCTTTAACCCCTGGGCAAGAACTCGATGCAAACGAATTATTTGTGTAACTTGTTGATTTAAATGGAGATTATCATGGAAGCTACCGTCAAAGCCAATTCCCCCCTGAACACCGAAAAAGCCAAGGCCTTGCAGGCCGCGCTGCTGCAAATTGAAAAGCAGTTCGGCAAAGGCACCATCATGAAGCTGGGTGCCGGCGAGGTCATTGAGGACATCCAGGTCGTGTCTACCGGCTCGCTGGGGCTGGACATTGCGCTGGGCGTTGGCGGCTTGCCGCGCGGCCGTGTGGTCGAGATCTACGGCCCCGAGTCATCGGGCAAAACCACGCTGACGCTGCAAGTCATCGCCGAAATGCAGAAGCTGGGCGGCACCTGCGCCTTTGTCGATGCCGAACACGCGCTCGACATTCAGTACGCCCAAAAGCTCGGCGTCAACCTGCAAGAGCTGCTGATTTCTCAGCCCGACACCGGCGAGCAAGCGCTGGAGATCGTGGACTCCCTCACCCGTTCGGGCGCGGTTGATTTGATCGTCATCGACTCGGTCGCCGCGCTCACGCCCAAGGCCGAGCTCGAAGGCGAAATGGGCGACTCGCTGCCCGGCCTGCAAGCGCGTTTGATGAGCCAGGCGCTGCGCAAGCTCACCGCCACCATCAAAAAGGCGAACTGCATGGTCATCTTCATCAACCAGATCCGCATGAAGATCGGCGTCATGTTCGGTTCACCTGAAACCACCACAGGCGGCAACGCGCTCAAGTTCTACGCTTCGGTGCGTTTGGACATTCGCCGCATCGGCTCCATCAAAAAGGGCGAAGAGGTGATCGGCAACGAGACCCGGGTCAAGGTGGTCAAAAACAAAGTGGCCTCGCCGTTCAAGACGGCGGAGTTCGACATCCTCTACGGGGAAGGCATCAGCCGGCTGGGTGAGGTGCTGGACCTCGGTGTGGCCGGCAACATCGTCGAAAAATCCGGAGCCTGGTACGCCTTCAACGGTGAAAAAATCGGCCAGGGCCGCGACAACTCGCGAGAATTTCTCAAAGAAAACCCCGAGCTCGCCATCGAGATTGAAAACAAAGTGCGCGAGTCCCTGGGCATTCCGCTGATCGCCGTCAACGCTGCCGCCAAGCCGGAAAAAGCAGAAAAGGCAGAAAAAATCGAGAAGGCTGAGAAGGTGGAAAAGGCCGAGAAGCTGGCCAAGGTTTGAAGCCGGGCATCTGATTCCAACAGACTTTTCAGGAGCGCAACACCATGTCACGCCATGTCTTGAGCGTCAGCAGCTGGCTGCTGAGCGGTTTGAAAAAAATCGTCATCGCCCTCTGGCGAGCAGCCTGAGCGCCGCGCATGAGTGAGCGCGACAGCAGCCCGCCTGAGGCCGCGCCCGCTACCCCGCCAAGTAAGCGCGGTGGCGGGCGGGGCGGCTTCACGCTGTCGCTCAAAGGCCGGGCGCTGCGCCTGCTCACCGGCCGTGAACATTCACGCGCAGAACTCGAGCGCAAGCTCGCCCCGCATGAAGAAGAGCCCGGTCAGCTGGCCAAGGTGCTCGACGACCTGCAGGCTAAAGACTTCATCAGCGAACCCCGCGTCATCGAATCCGTCATCAACCGCCGCTCCAGCCGCTTTGGTGCAGCGCGCATACGCCATGAGCTGCAAGGCAAAGGCTTGCAAGCCGAGGCGGTGGCCGCAGCCGTGCAGTCGCTCAAAGCCACCGAGGTCGAGCGCGCCCGCGAAGTCTGGCGCAAAAAATTCGGTGCGCCAGCGGCTAGCGCCACGGAGCGCGGCAAACAAGCGCGGTTTTTAGCAGCCCGGGGCTTCGGCGCAGAAGCCATCGGTCGCGTGGTCTCTGGCGCAGACGAAGACTGAGCAAGGCAAGGGGATGGATCCCCGCCACCGCGAGGATGACGGACAAGCCGCCTTGCGTTGCTAGCTGGCGTTTTTGAGCGCCTGGCTCAGCGCCGCCCAGTTCTGGCGGGCGGCCAGCAGATGGCGTTCCTTCACGTGGCCGTAACCTTTAATTTGCTCGGGAATGCGTGCCAGCTCCACCGCTGTGGCGTGGTTGGCAGTGCTCAGTGAAGTGATGATTTCTTCGACGCTGGCGCGGTAGTCCTTGATCAGCACGCGTTCGCTGCGGCGTTCTTCGGTGTAGCCAAACACATCCAGCGGCGTGCCGCGCAAGCCCTTGAAACGCGTCAGCAGCCGGAAGGCGCCGGCCATCCACGGGCCGAACTGGCTTTTTTGTAACTCACCCTTGTCATTGCGGCGGGACAGCAGTGGCGGGGCCAGGTGGTAGTTGATCTTGAAGTCGCCTTCGAACATGGCCTGGATTTGTTCTTCAAATCCGCTTTGCGTGTGCAGGCGCGCTACCTCGTACTCGTCTTTGTAGGCCATCAGCTTAAAGAGTCCCCGTGCCACCGCCTGGCTCAGCAGGTTCTTGCCGCGCACGGCCTCGGGCAGGCGTTCTTCGGCGGCTTGCACGCGCGCCACCAAGGCCGCGTAGCTTTGGGCGTAAGCCGCATTTTGGTAGCCGGTCAAAAACTCGACCCGTCGTGTCACCAATGCATCCAGGCCCTGACGTGGCGCCGGCATGCTGACCACTTGCGCGGGCGCATACAGGTTTTGCACAGACGCCAAATTGCAGGCCGCGCGCCGGCCCCAAGTGAAGGCGGCCTTGTTGTTGTCCACCGCAACGGCGTTGAGCTCAATGGCGCGCATCACTGAGGCCAGACCCAGCGGCACCCAGCCGCGCTGCCAGGCGTAGCCCAGCAGCATCGGGTTGGTGTAGATGCTGTCGCCCATCAACTTCGTGGCGGCGGTTTCGGCGTCAAAACTGCCAACGCCATCAGCGCCCACGGCGTTGGCGATTTCGGCCTGGCAGGCGCTGCCGGGGTTCTCCCAGCTGCCGTTGTGCACAAAAGCTGCAGTCGGTGCGCTGTGGGCGTTCAGAGCCACACGGGTTTTGCCGGCCTGCATGCGCAGCAAGGTTTCTTTGTGCGCAGCGACGATCGGGTCGCAGCCGATCACCAGGTCGGCACTGGCCATGCCCACGCGCGTGGTGCAGATGTCGCCGGGGTTCTGGCTGATCAGCACGTGGCTCCAGGTGCTGCCGCCTTTTTGCGCCAGGCCCGCTGCGTCTTGCGTGACGATGCCTTTGCCCTCAATGTGCGCGGCCATGCCCAGCAGCTGGCCGATGGTGATGACACCCGTGCCGCCCACGCCGGCCACCACCAGGCCCCAAACCTTGCTGGCGCCAGCGCCGTCTAAAACCGGCAGAACTGGCAGAACTGGCAATGGCAGCGCGCCTAGCGCGGCATCGTCAAAAGGGTTCAGGCGCGCGTCGGCTTTGGCTTTCTTTTTGAGCTGGCCGCCCTCGACGGTGACGAAGCTCGGGCAAAAGCCCTTGGTGCAGGAATAGTCCTTGTTGCAGGTGCTTTGGTTGACCTGCCGCTTGCGGCCGAACTCGGTTTCAAGTGGTTCGATAGACAGGCAGTTGGATTGCTCGCCGCAGTCGCCGCAGCCTTCGCACACCAGTGGGTTGATCAGCACGCGCCTGGCCGGGTCCACCAGCGCGCCGCGCTTGCGGCGGCGGCGCTTTTCAGTGGCGCAGGTCTGGTCGTAAATGATGACGGTGCAGCCTTTAATTTCGCGCAGCTCCCGCTGAATCACGTCCAGCGCATCGCGGTGATGCACGGTCACGCCCTCGGCCAGGGTCACGCCCTCGTACTTTTCGGGCTCGTCAGTCACCACCACGGTTTTGACAGCGCCCTCGGCGCGCATCGACTGCGCGATCTGTGTCACCGAATGGCCCTCGGGCCGCTCGCCCACGGGCTGGCCGCCCGTCATGGCCACGGCGTCGTTGTACAAAATTTTGTAGGTGATGTTCACGCCGGCGGCAATGCTCTGGCGGATCGCCAGCATGCCGCTGTGAAAGTAAGTGCCGTCACCCAGGTTGGCAAAAATGTGTGTGTCCGTGGTGAAGGGCTGCTGGCCGACCCAGGGCACGCCCTCGCCGCCCATTTGTGTGAAACCCGTGGTGCTGCGGTCCATCCACAGCGCCATGTAATGGCAGCCTATGCCGGCCATGGCGCGCGAGCCCTCCGGCACGCGGGTAGAAGTGTTGTGCGGGCAGCCCGAGCAAAACCAGGGCGTGCGCTCGGCGTTGACCTCAAGCACCTGCATGGCGCGTTCTTTGGCCTCGATCAGCGCCAGCCGCGCATCGATGCGCGCACGCATGTCGCTGCCCAGGTCTAGCTTTTGTACGCGCGCCGCAATCGCCTTGGCGATCAATGCGGGCGACAAGTCGGCGTTGGCGCGCAGCAGCGTGTGCGCGGCCGGGTTGGACATGCCCCACTCGCCGCCGCTGAAGTCGCCCTCGACCTCGTTGAACTTGCCCAGGATGACCGGCCGCACATCCGCGCGCCAGTTGTACAGCTCCTCCTTGAGCTGGTATTCAATGACCTGGCGTTTTTCTTCCACCACCAGAATCTCTTGCAGACCGGTGGCAAATTCACGCGTGAGCTGCGCTTCGAGCGGCCACACCACGCCTACCT
>JBIKHX010000409.1:0-2517 GCA_044361945.1 Polaromonas sp.
CGCGCTGGACGCATAATTGCGCTTGATTTAAGGAAACAAGATGAGCTGGCTCGAAAAACTGCTTCCACCCAAGATCACACCCACCGACCCGACTGAGCGCCGCAGCGTGCCGGAAGGCTTGTGGATCAAGTGCCCCAGCTGCGAGGCTGTGCTTTATAAAACCGACCTCGAAACCAACCAAAACGTCTGCCCGCAGTGCAGCCACCATCACCGCATCGGCGCGCGCGCCAGGCTGGACTCTTTTCTGGACGCTGAAGGTCGCTACGAGATCGGCCAGGAAGTTCTGCCCGTAGACCCGCTCAAGTTCAAAGACAGCCGCAAATACCCCGAGCGCCTGAAAGAAGCCTTAGAAAACACCGGCGAGACCGATGCACTGATTGTCATGGGCGGCGCGGTGCACAGCATTGGCGTGGTAGTGGCCTGCTTTGAGTTTGATTTCATGGGCGGCAGCATGGGCAGCGTGGTGGGCGAGCGCTTTGTGCGCGGCGTTCACGCAGCCATTGAGCAAAAAGTGCCCTTCATTTGCTTTACCGCCACCGGTGGCGCGCGCATGCAAGAGGGCTTGCTCAGCCTGATGCAAATGGCCAAGACCAATGCCGCACTGACAAGGCTGGCCAAAAAAGGCCTGCCTTACATCAGCGTGCTGACCGACCCGACCATGGGCGGCGTGAGCGCCGGCTTTGCTTTTGTGGGTGATGTGGTGATGGCCGAGCCCAAAGCGCTGATCGGCTTTGCCGGCCCGCGCGTGATCGAGTCCACCGTGCGGGTGACCTTGCCTGAAGGATTTCAACGCGCAGAATTTCTGCAGACCAAGGGCGCCGTCGATCTGATCTGCGACCGCCGCGAATTGCGCATCACCATTGCCGGGATGCTGGCCATGCTGATGCGTCAACCGGTCGACGCCGTCGATTAAGTGAATGCCCCGGCGCCGTGCCAACTTCCATGCCTGAGACCTTGACCCTTTCTGAGCTCCCCTTGTTCCCCCTGGGCTCTGTGCTTTTTCCCGGGGGTTTGCTGCCGCTGCGTATTTTTGAAGTGCGCTACCTCGACATGATCGGCAAATGCCGCAAAAACGGCACGCCTTTCGGCGTGGTCGCACTGACGCAGGGCACGGAAGTGCGCCGGCTGCAGGCCGAGGCTGGCGATGGGGATTTCCCAACTGAAAGCTTTGAAGACATAGGCACACTGGCCAGCATCACGGAGTTTTCAGCGCCGCAAGCCGGCTTGGTGATGGTGCGTTGCACAGGCACCCAGCGCTTCAAAGTAAGCCGCAGCCATCAACTCAAACATGGACTGTGGATGGCAGAGGCCACAACCCTGCCCGATGACAAGCTGGTGCCAGTACCTTCCGACTTGCAAGCGGCCAGCGATGGGCTGAAAAAGGTGATCCGCACCCTGCAAGAGCGTGAAGTACCAGCCGACCAGATGCCTGTCTTGCCCCCCTATCACTTCGATGATTGCGCCTGGGTGGCTAACCGCTGGAGTGAATTGCTGCCCATGTCGGCCAAGCGCAAGCATCAACTGATGGCGCTGGACAACCCGCTTTTAAGGCTGGAACTGGTGAACGACATACTCGATCGCAGCGGAATTTCGACCTAGCCTGCGGGCCGGGACTCAAACACCCGCTTTAAAACCTAAAATCAGTACTCTGGCAGACCGCTTGCCTTTGACTCTTTTTTTGATTAGTTCTTTTCCGGCTGCCCTATGTCCACACCCAACGCCCTGCCCCATGACGCCACCGCCGCCCCGGCCGTTGACGACAACCAACTGATGGCCGAGCGCCGGGAAAAGCTCAAAGCACTGCGCGCAGGCGGCATTGCTTTTCCCAATGACGTCAAACCCGATCACCGCGCAGAAGCTCTTTTTGCGCAATACGACGGCAAAACCAAAGAAGAGCTCGAGCCGCTGGCCGTAAAGGTCAATGTGGCCGGCCGCATGATGCTCAAGCGCGTCATGGGCAAGGCCAGCTTTGCGACCATCCAGGACGCGTCCTTCGGCCCCTCGCACGGCCGCATTCAGGTTTACATCAACAACGAAGGCGTGGGCGAAGACTTGCACAACGCCTTCAAACACTGGGACCTGGGCGACATCGTGGCCGCTGAAGGCACGCTGTTCAAAACCAAAACCGGCGAGCTATCGATCCACGCCACTGGCCTGCGCCTGATCACCAAGAGCCTGCGCCCGCTGCCAGACAAGTTTCATGGCGTGGCCGACCAGGAAGTCAAATACCGCCAGCGCTATGTGGACCTGATCACCGACGAAGCCGCGCGTAAGCGTTTTGTGGCGCGCAGCAAGGCGGTCAGCAGCCTGCGCGAGTTCATGGTGGCCAACGAGTTTCTGGAAGTCGAAACGCCGATGCTGCACCCGATACCGGGCGGAGCCAACGCCAAGCCTTTTAAGACGCACCACAACGCGCTAGACCAGGAAATGTTTCTGCGCATCGCGCCCGAGCTGTACCTCAAGCGCCTGATCGTCGGCGGCTTTGAGCGCGTGTTCGAGATCAACCGCAGCTACCGC
>JBIKHX010000408.1:0-2517 GCA_044361945.1 Polaromonas sp.
CAGTTAATGCCTATCTCTGTTCTGCCTGCGTCAACAATGAAATCTCTGTTTTCGCCAATCCGGTTGACCAATTTCTGAACTACCCAGTACTGAGATTTTGGATCGATTCTTCCTACCGTGTCAGCTGGTTTGAATTCCGATAAGCGATTGCGAACTTGATCAAATGTTGCAGTGCCGCTTTTGTCTTCTAAGACCAGGGGATTGAGCGTGTCTGAAAAATAGACAGTGGTGTTTGCCCCGACTTCCAATGGCGACTGAGCCCATACTGGAGGCAGCATAAGTGCTGTGCCCAAGGTCAAACCAAATCCAAGCAGCAAACTCATTGTGCGCTGTAGGCAGAATCTCAAATGAAAATTAAACCTACCCAAACTTGTAAAAATTAGATTAGTTTTCATCAGTACAAAGTGCTTGTTGATCTTCTGTTAAATCGAATAATACATTTATTTAAAATTTTAAAACTTAAATTTTAATGCTTAATGATTCAATTGACCGAACTAAAAAACTATATGGGAGGACGGCGCAGATGCCACTGAGTTGCTGCTTGAAACGCGGCACCTGCGCGCACCAACAAGCCTTCATTCAAATGCCCTGACACCAACTGCGCCGCTAGCGGCAAGCCTGCAGCTGTCTCCCCCGCGGGAAAGGTCAGGGTAGGGTGCCCCGATAGATCGGTGGGAGCGGTGTAGCGAGACAAGCGTCTGCGATGCCCCGGGTCTTTGCGCATATTCGCAATGCGTTCTGTGCTTGGTGCGGCAAACGGCATAGCGGGCATCAAGATCAAATCGACCTGCATCAGCACTGCGTTCAACTGCCCAGTGTGCGTGGCACGCTGTAAAAGAATGCGTTGATAGTCGGTGGCTGACAATTTGTTGCCTATGTCTAGCAAGCCTGCCAGCATGGGCCCATATTCCGCACGTTGCGATGGAAATGTGCTGGTGTGTGCCACTGCCGCCTCGATAGCGCAGTGTGGCACCCAGTTTTCTATCAGTTCACCTACATCGGGCATGGTCACGGGCACGATTTGCGCGCCCAATTTTTCGAGCACCGCAAGGGTTTGCTTTACGGCTTGCGCAACCTCAGGCTCTACATCGTTCAAGGCATAGGCCGCATCCCAACCGATGCGCAAGCCTGCCAAGCTTTCCTTATGACCCGCTGAATAATCGGTCACCGGAGCTTGCAGTGCTGTGGGGTCCAAGGGGTCTGCGCCCGCCAACACGCCCAACATCAAACCGCAATCTAAAGCTGTGCGGCACATGGGCCCTACATGATCTAGCGAGGCTGCCAATTCAAATACGCCATAGCGTGAAACTCGGCCCCATGTGGGTTTGAGCCCCGTCACGCCGCAAGCTGCAGAGGGAAAACGGATGGAGCCGCCTGTGTCTGATCCGATTGAACCAAAACACAAACCTGCGGCCGTGGCCACGCCTGAACCGCTAGAGGACACCCCCGTCCAGCCTGAGGCTTCCCATGGATTGACTGGCACGACAGTGAGCGGATGGTGACCTGAAAACGCGCTCTCGGTCATTTGCAATTTGCCTAGCAGCACGGCACCTGCTTCACGCAGGCGTTTCACCACGGTGGCGTCTTGGTCTGGCACAAAGTCTTTGTAAATTTGCATGCCTGCAGCTGTTGGAATGCCGGCCGTCCAACACAGGTCTTTGACTGCAATGGGCACGCCATGCAATGGTCCTAGCGCCAGTCCTTGCGCTTGGCGTTGGTCGGCAGCGCGGGCTTGGCTTAGTGCCAACTCGGAAGTGACGCGGGCATAGGCGTGCAGTTTTGGATCTAAGCGGTCAATGCGCCGCAGTTGAGCTTGTGTCACTTGCTCTGCACTGAGCACGCGCTCGCGTATGAGCCGGGCTACTGTGCTCAGGTCTAGCCAAGCTATTTCGTCATCGGTCATCTAGCGTCCTTGATGGTGGGCAGATGCAATACTTGGCCAGACTCTCAGTCAATCTACTTTGGCACCTGAGCGCCGAACCACCTCGCCCAACCTTGGTATGTCTGTGGCGATCAAGGCTGCCAATTCTTCAGACTTGCCACCACCTGGCTCAAGCCCCATTTCAGCCAGGCGCTTGGCGTTTTCGGGTTGCTTCAAGATTTCTGCGACATCGCGCTGCAAGCGGCTCACGATGGCAGGCGGCGTGCCTGCTGGTGCAAACATGGCTTGCCAAGAACTTAATTCATAACCCTCAAGGCCGGCTTCTTGCAAAGTTGGCAATTCAGGTGCAGCCTTGGAACGCTTGGCGGAGGTCACGGCCAGACCAATCAGTTTTTTGCCTGTGACTTGGGGGATGGCCGTGTTGCTGTTTTCGAAGCTGATTTGAATGGTGCCTCCCAACAAGTCCGCCATCATGGGGCCGCTGCCGCGGTAGGGTACATGCTGCATTTGCGTGCCTGTGGCCAGCTTGAACATCTCGCCAGAAATATGCTGCGATGTGCCATTGCCTGCCGAGCCAAAAGAGTATTTGTTGGGATTGGCTTTGAGCAGGGCGATGAGTTCGGGCACTGTTTTGA
>JBIKHX010000059.1:0-8593 GCA_044361945.1 Polaromonas sp.
AAAGCTAAGATGCCCAATTTAGGAGATTTTCAGTGAATTTTGTACGCGCCCTCTGGAGTTTCAGGGGCTTCATCTTGAGTAGCGTGCAGCGTGAGTTCCAGTCCAAGTACCGGAATTCTTTGCTTGGGGCGACCTGGATGGTCCTTAATCCCCTGGCGATGATTTTCGTTTACACGGTGATTTTTGCCCAGCTGATGCGCTCTCGTCTGCCTGGCATTGATGGTGTTTTTGCCTACAGTATTTATTTGTGTGCTGGTGTCTTAACTTGGGGGTTTTTTTCGGAGATTGTGGGGCGGGCTCAAAACGTCTTTATTGAAAATGCCAACCTCATTAAAAAAATGAGTTTTCCGCGCTTGTGCCTGCCGCTGATTGTGGTGCTGAACGCAAGTTTGAACTTCAGCATTGTTTTTGCCCTGTTCATTGTTTTCCTGCTGACTTCGGGTAATTTTCCGGGCTGGGTATTTCTGGCGGTGTTCCCGGTTCTTTTGATTCAGGTCTTGTTCTCCATTGGGCTGGGCATGACGCTGGGGGTGTTGAATGTGTTTTTCAGGGACGTGGGTCAGTTCTTTGGCATCGTGCTGCAGTTCTGGTTTTGGCTAACGCCGATTGTTTACCCGGTCAATGTGCTGCCTGAGGAGGCGATGGGCTACGTTGCTTACAACCCGATGGCCGTGCTGGTGGACGCTTATCAGAAAATTTTTGTCTTTTCTGCTTGGCCGGACTGGTCTGGGTTGCTGCCGGTTTTATTGGTTTCGCTGTTGCTGTGTACCTTGGGGGCGTATTTGTTTCGCAAGCATTCGGCTGAGATGGTGGACGAACTCTGATGGGCTCTATTCGCGTTAACAACTTAGGCAAGGCTTACCGTCAATACCAATCTCGCTGGGGCCGTCTTTTGGAGTGGTTGAGCCTGTCCAAGAGGCCGCACCATCATCTGAAATGGGTGCTGCAAGATATATCTTTTGAGGTTTCGCCTGGCGAGGCGGTGGGCATTATCGGCATCAATGGCGCGGGCAAAAGCACGCTGCTCAAGTTGATCACCGGTACCAGCAAACCAACTACAGGCGAGGTCCAAATCATCGGACGGGTGGCGGCCCTGCTTGAGCTGGGCATGGGCTTTCACCCGGACTTTACCGGGCGACAAAATGTACACATGGCCGGGCAACTGATTGGCCTGACGTCCGAGGAGATAACCCGGCTAATGCCCGAGATTGAGGCGTTTGCCGAAATCGGTGACTACATCGACATGCCTGTGCGGGTTTACTCCAGCGGAATGCAGATGCGACTGGCCTTCAGCATTGCGACCTGTAAGCGACCCGATGTTTTAATTGTGGATGAGGCGCTGTCGGTGGGTGATGCCTACTTTCAACATAAGAGCTTTAACCGCATTCGAAGTTTTGGCGAGCAGGGCACCACGCTGCTGATCGTGTCGCACGACAAGTCGGCGATTCAGGCCATTTGTAACCGGGCCATTTTGCTGAAAGATGGCTCGGTGGCGATGCAGGGTGATCCTGAGACGGTAATGGACTATTACAACGCCTTGATTGCAGACATTGAAAACAGCAACGTAGAGCAGGTTGCAACAGAAGACGGCAGAACGCAAACCGTGTCGGGTACAGGGGAAGCCGCCGTGTCTGAAATTGGCTTGTACAACGCGGTCGGTGAAAGAATAGAAGTGGTACGGGTCGGTGAGCCAGTTGAGCTGCGCATAGCAGTGCGCGTTAACCGCAATATTGAGAGTCTGGTGTTGGGTTACGGTATCAAGGACCGTTTGGGGCAGGTGATGTACGGCACCAATACTTGGCACACTAGGCAAATCATTCAAGCGCCTAAGGCTGGGGAAAGCTATACCTTCTCTATTACTTTTCCCGCCAATTTTGGAGTGGGAAGCTATTCGATTCAAACCGCACTTGTGGATAGAGAGACGCACCTGACTGCAAATTATGAATGGCGCGATCTGGCAGCGGTGTTCAGCGTTGTGAATGTCGACAAGTTCGTGTTTGTGGGTTCGCTGTGGAACGAACCGGTCATCAAGATTGAAAAACAATGAGCTTTATTTCTTACGCTCAGAACCATGAAGATGTGATCCTGTGGCGTGCATTGAAGGATGTGACTAACGGGTTTTATATTGACGTCGGCGCCAATCACCCGTCTGACGATTCGGTGACCCGGGCGTTTTATGAGCGGGGTTGGTCAGGCATCAATATTGAACCGCTGGCTTTTCATATTGCCCAGTTGCAAGAAGCGCGTCCACGCGACATCAATCTGCAGGTGGCGGTAGGCGCCGAAGATGGCGAGATCGAGCTGTTTGATACATCGGTCAGGGGCTTAGCCACTGCATCTTCGGTAGTGGCCAAGATTCATCAGTCCGCGGGTTTGAGTGTTTCCAGCTCCATGGTGGCGCTGCGCCGGTTGGACGGGATTTTTTCGGAATTTGCGCCGGACGATGTTCATTTTTTGAAAATCGATGTGGAGGGTTTTGAGAGCAGTGTGCTGCAAGGCATGGACTTAGTGCGCTACCGGCCTTGGGTGGTGGTGGTGGAAGCGACGATACCGAACTCGCAAGAAATAAATGCCGACTGGGAGCCCTTGCTGCTGGAGGCAGGCTACCGATACGTTTTTTTTGATGGCCTGAACCGCTATTACATTGCCACTGAAAGAGCGTATCTGGAGAGCGCCTTTGCCGCGCCACCCAATGTTTTTGATAATTTCATGGGTGCTGAGACGCACCGGCTGAGTCAATGCCTCGATTTGGCAAATGCCCAGACTGAAGCACAAAGAATAATGGCGCATAACGCCAACCTCGGCGTTCAAGCCGCCACTCTTCAGTTAGAAGCTGAACGCGTGCAAGTCGCCGCTCTCAACGCTCAGCTTGAAGCTGAACGTGTGCAAGTCGCCACTCTCAACGCTCAGCTTGAAGCTGAACGCGTGCAAGTCGCCGCTCTCAACGCTCAGTTAGAAGCTGAACGCGTGCAAGTCGCCAATCTCAACGCTCAGCTTGAAGCTGAACGCGTGCAAGTCGCCGCTCTCAACGCTCAGCTAGAAGCTCAATTAGAAGCTGAACGCGTGCAGGCTGCGCAGATACTGTTTTTGCAAACACAACTGGCCGCGATGTACGCGAGTACCTCCTGGAAGTTGACCAAGCCTTTTAGGCAGGTGATGACCCGGCTGAAAGAAGCAAAGGCGCAGACACTGTTAATGCGAACACAACTGACGGCGATGTACACGAGTACCTCTCGTAAGTTGGCCAAGCCTTTTAGGCAGGTACTGAATCGGGTACAACAACTGCGTAAGAACAGAGAAGGTGGTATGGGCATTAAGGTGCTGGCTCAAATTCTTAACGTCAACAAAAGTGCAGAGTCCACGGAAGCTGAGACAAATGTGGCACTGCTGCCGATTCGACCCTTGCCGCCAGAGGCAATGTTTCTGTCACAAGGCACGGTCGCAGATTCAACAAATGATTGGTTTCGTTTGGTGGGCCATGTGGAGGGGCATTACAGCTTGGCCATCGTGAACCGGGGACTGGCTGTGGCGCTGGATGACCTGAGTCAGGGGCAGGTCGTTTTTCAGCCTTGGCACGGCAACAAGTACGACCATCCAACTGATATTCCGCTGGGCCAGCGGGCGCCGCTGATGGCCATGTTTAATCGCCAATGGCCGGCCACTGCGCGCGCGCAAGCAGTGTCCATTGTTCACCATTACCCCTTGATCGCTGATACCGAACCAGCACGCCATCGCTTTATCTTGTTTTTTTGGGAAGAGACGGCGGTTCCGACTGAAACTGTCGATTACCTCAACGTCCATTTTGATGCGGTGTTAGTCGCTACGTCGTTCGTCAAACGGGTGCTACGCAATTCGGGCTGCCGACTGCCTGTGTTGGTGGTTCCAATTGGCATTGATCACTTGGTGGGGCCGGACGTGGTACCGATCAAAGACATCAAGCCAGCGCCGGGCAATGTCTTTCGTTTTCTGCACGTCTCGTCGGCCTTCGAGCGCAAGGGTATAGATGCGTTGCTGGTCGCTTTTTTTGCGCAGTATTCGGCCTCAGAAGCGGTAGAGCTTTATATCAAAACGTTCCCCAATCCGCACAACCATGCGCGCGCGCAATTGGCCGCGCTACAAGCAGGGCGAACCGATTCGCCCAAGGTCGTGATTGATGAAGCCCCGCTGGACGATGCGGGCATGTTGGCGCTGTACCGCAGCGCACAGGCTTTGGTGTTGCCAACGCGCGGCGAGGGCTTCAACCTGCCTGCAGCAGAAGCCCTGGCAATGGGCTTGCCGGTGATTGTGACGGGCTATGGGGCTCACCTCGACTTCTGCACACGCACCACAGCTTTGCTTGTGCCCTATCACTTCTCTCAGTCTTTGAGCCATGTGAAGTCAGTTGATGCGTGCTGGGTGGAGCCCGACATTCTGGCCTTGGGCGCGCAGATGCGCCAACTTCAAACCGAAGTCATGACCAATACCGAGGGACTGGCCAGGCGCCGGCAGGCAGGTATTGACTATGTGCGGCCCACCTACACGTGGCGGCAAAGTGCCCGTGCGGTGATGAAAAGCGTGCATTGGCTGGAAGATCGCCGCACAACCGCCGCAGGCCCAGCGCTTCGGCGACTGGCTTTGCTGAGTCCTTGGAAGACCCGTTGCGGTATTGCCGAATACAGTCATAAGCTTTTAGCCGACATCGAGGCCTCATTCAATTTACGTATTTTTTGCGACACGCGGACCGCCCCGAATGCAGCTCAGTCCGTCTACAAAACGTCATGGGAAATCGGCGGCACTGAGTCAGTGTGCGCCACACTTGACGCTATCGCCAGTGAACCATTTGAAGTGCTACTGGTGCAACACCAGCCCAGCTTGTTCAGCTTGACCGATGCGTTGTGTGAACGCCTGCTGGCGATACACGATCAAGGAACTGTGGTTCTCTTGGAGTTGCATTCAACCCTGCCTTTACTGCATGAGTGCCGCATGTCGGTTAAGGCCTTGGCTGCCTTGCGAAATCTTGATCGGATTCTGGTGCACAAGCTGGAAGACTTGAACCACTTACTGGCCTTGGGACTGGCCGACAATGTGCTGCTGCTGCCGCATGGGGTGGTCCAGCCCGCAAATATACCAACGAGCCGTAGCGCCTGGGGCATTGGCGAAGATGAGTTGGTGCTGGCGAGCTTCGGCTTCTTGCTGCCGCACAAGGGGGTTGACACGCTGATTGACTGCATCAAGCCGCTGGCGCGCGCCAGCAAACGACGTGTGCGCTTGCTGGGCTTGAATTCAACCCTTGATTCACGCAGCGAAGACATGCTCACCAAGTGCATGAATCAGGCCCGTGAACTGGGCGTTGATCAGCAGATCACTTGGATCACAGACTTCAGGCCCATCGACGAGTGCGTGCAACTGCTTGGCATGGCGGACTACATTGTTTTCCCTTACCGAGAAACGCGTGAGAGCGCCAGTGGCGCGGTCACGATCGGGCTGGCGGCGCTGAAACCGGTGCTGGTGAGTCCCTTGCCTATTTTTTCAGACCTGTCCGATACCACCTATCGCCTGACCGGCGAAGGCGTTAATGAGATTGTCAATGCGGTCTGTGAGCTGGAGAAAGCGCCTGAGCGCCGCCAGCAATTGATCACCACCCAACGTGCTTGGTTAGCAGAACGCAATTGGTCCCGGGTGTCGTCGCGTCTGGGCGCGGTGATACACGGTCTGCTGCTAGACCGCCAGCTAGAAGCATCAGTAGCAGCGCGTCGTGAAGGGTTCATGGCGGACCATGCGAAGGTTCGCGTCGCCCAGTTATTGGTGGATGTGTCGGAGTTGTACTTTCGCGACGCTAAAACCGGAATTCAACGCGTGGTGCGTAGTATTTTGAGTGAACTGCTTGCGACACCGCCGCCAGGTTTCGAGGTGTGTCCCGTGTATGGCAGCGCGGACCAAGGCTACCGCTACACCGACAAATTCTCAGCGAAACAACGCGCAAGCCACCCAAGCAGGGATGAAAAGGCCGTTAAGGTCGAAGACGGTGATGTGTTTTTAGGGCTGGATCTCAGCGCCCATTTGTTTCCCAAGGCCACTGCAGAGTTGAAAAAATTCCGACTGGCTGGGGCTCGGGTTTATTTTGTCGTCTACGACATCATTCCTTTGCTGTACCCGCAGTTCACGGTGGCAGGCATGACGGCGGCCTTTGAGGTCTGGTTGCAGTCTTTAGCCCAAGAGGCGGATGGTTTGGTCTGCATCTCGGCTGCCGTGGCTGATGACGTCAAGGCTTGGCTGGCTAAGCACGCCAAGACCTGCGTCTTGCCGGCGGTCCTGCATTTTCATCTGGGTGCTGACATTGAAAGTTCAGCCCCATCGATGGGGCTGCCCGAGAATGCGCCAGCGTTATTGGAAAAAATTAAACAACAACCCTCTTTCCTGATGGTGGGAACGATTGAACCGCGCAAAGCGCAAGCACAAGCGCTGGCTGCTTTTGAACAGTTATGGCGTGAAGGTGTGACCGTACAGCTGGTGCTGGTGGGCAAGGAAGGCTGGTTGATGGAAGAGTTTTGCCAGAAAGTCCGCGCTCATCCGGAGTTTGGCCATAGACTGCTTTGGCTTGAGGGTATCAGCGATGAGTTTTTAGAGCAGGTTTATGCGGCATCCAGCTGCCTGCTTGCAGCCTCTGAGGCCGAGGGCTTTGGATTGCCGTTGATTGAAGCTGCCCAGCACCGCTTGCCCATCATGGCGCGTGACATCGGGGTGTTTCGCGAGGTGGCGGGGGCGCATGCCAGTTATTTTTCTGGGTTACAACCTGAAAACTTGGCCAGAGCAATCGACGCTTGGCTGGCCTTGTATCGGGCCGGTGACGCACCATCTTCTTCTTCCATGCCTTGGCTGACATGGCAACAGAGCACCCGGCGTTTGCTTGACATTGTCTTAAAGGCATAAAGCGTGATGACAAAAAATACCCCGGCCCTGACTCGGGTGCTGGTCACCGGAGACCAGGGGTTTGTTGGCGCCCATGCCTTGGCGAAGATGCCTGCTGCGTTTGGCTTGTCGGATTCGGCAGCTCACATTGACATCCGCGACAAGGCGGCGCTGGTTGCTTGCCTTCTTGCCAATCCGCCAGAGGCGGTGCTGCATTTGGCAGCGCTGAGTTTTGTGCCTGATTCTTTCAAGGCACCGGAAGCAACCTTTGAAGTGAATTTTTTAGGCACCTTGCGTTTACTGGAAGCGTTGGCGCAAACAGGATTTAAGGGGCGCTTTTTGTTTGTCAGCACTGGGGACGCTTACGGCATGGTGGCCGCCGAGTCCTTGCCGGTCAGTGAAACTTTGCCTCTGCGCCCCCGCAACCCGTATGCCGTGAGCAAAGTGGCAGCAGAGGCGCTGTGCTACCAATGGAGCCAAACCGGGCCGTTTGAGGTGGTGATGGCCAGGCCGTTCAACCACATTGGTGCAGGGCAAGCGCCGACTTTCGCCATTTCGGATTTTGCCAGGCAGATCGCAGAGATCAGCGCCGGCCAGCGTCCGCCGGTACTGAAGGTGGGTAACATTGATGTCACCCGGGATTTCACGGATGTCAAAGATGTTTTGAAGGCC
This sequence comes from Polaromonas sp., assembly GCA_044361945.1. Lineage (GTDB taxonomy): Bacteria > Pseudomonadota > Gammaproteobacteria > Burkholderiales > Burkholderiaceae_C > Polaromonas. The sequence goes on from JBIKHX010000059.1 coordinate 7,561, forward strand.
TACGAACTACTGCTGAGTAAAGGCCGCAACGGCGAGGTCTACAACGTGTGTTCTGGCGTGGAGCGGTCGGTGCGGTCGCTGGTTGAACGATTACTTGAACTTGCTGGTGTCGAGGCAGAGATTCAAAACGACCCGACTCGTTTTAGGCCCTCAGACCAGCCGCGGGTGTGCGGTGACCATGCGAAACTGTCCAGAGACACCGGCTGGCAGCCTGAGGTGCCGATGGACGAGACATTGTTAAATCTTTACCGCTACTGGGAACATGAAATTGGCAACTCAAAATAAAAATGCATTGATCACCGGCATCACTGGTCAGGACGGGGCTTACCTGGCCAAGTTGTTGCTTGACAAGGGTTACCGGGTTTTTGGGCTGCATGCCCGTCGTTCCACCGATACGCTGTGGCGTCTTCGTCACCTCGGGATTGAGAGCGAAGTGAATTTGATAGACGGTGACTTAACCGATTTGTCGGCCGTGATTCGCGCCATGGAAAAATCGGCTGCCGTAGAGGTCTATAACCTGGGTGCGCAGAGCTTTGTTGGTAGCTCTTGGGACCAACCGGTGCTGACGGCCAATGTGACCGGCGTCGGCGCCTTGAATGTGCTGGAGGCGGTGCGCATCGTCAACCCTAAAGCCCGCTTTTACCAGGCCTCGACCAGTGAGATGTTTGGCCTGATTCAGGAGTCCATGCAAAGCGAGACCACCCCTTTCTACCCGCGCAGTCCGTATGGCGTGGCCAAGCTGTACGCGCACTGGATGACCGTCAATTACCGCGAAAGCTTTGGCTTGCACGCGTCTAGCGGTATCTTGTTTAACCACGAATCCCCTTTGCGCGGGATTGAATTTGTGACCCGCAAGGTGACCGACGCAGTGGCGCGTATCAAGCAGGGCAAGCAAAAAGAATTGCGTCTGGGCAACATTGATGCCAAGCGTGACTGGGGCTTTGCCGGTGACTACGTTGAGGCCATGTGGCTGATGTTGCAACAAGACACGCCCGACGACTACGTGGTTGCGACCGGCTTGACAACCACGGTG
>JBIKHX010000410.1:0-2512 GCA_044361945.1 Polaromonas sp.
TAGCGGGCCAGCTCTTCCATGCCCAGCAAACGCAGGATGTCTTGCGGGTCGGCTGGGCCGTCCACGATCGACTCGCCCTTGTTCACAACCTGGCCTTCGTGCACGAGAATGTTTTTTTCTTTGGGCACCAGGTCTTCCCAGACCTTGCCTTCGGGGTCGGTGATCTGCAGGCGGATCTTGCCTTTGGTTTCTTTACCGAAAGACACGGTACCGGTCATCTCTGCCAGCGTGCCTTTGTCTTTAGGCGTGCGGGCTTCGAACAGCTCGGCTACACGCGGCAGACCGCCGGTGATGTCGCGCGTTTTCTGACCTTCAACCGGAATACGCGCCAGCACTTCGCCGGGGCCCACGTCCTGACCGTCACGCACTTGCACCAGCGCGCCGATCGGAAAGCCGATCGTCACCGAGTGGTCGGTACCGGGGATCTTGACTTCGCTGCCAGAGGCGTCGATCAGTTTGACCTGAGGACGGATCACCTTGGTGGCACCGCGACGCTTAGGATCGATCACCACCAGGGTGGACAGACCGGTCACTTCGTCGAGCTGCTTGGCCACGGTGACGCCTTCTTCGACATTCTCGAACAGCACCTTGCCGGCGAATTCGGTAATGATCGGGCGGGTCAACGGATCCCAGTTGGCCAGAATGGCGCCAGCCTTGATGCTCTGGTCTGCCTTGACCGTCAGGATGGCACCGTAAGGCACCTTATGACGCTCACGCTCGCGACCGTGTTCATCATGAATGACGATCTCGCCGGAACGGGCAATCACCACCAACTCCTTCTTGCCGTTGGTCACATAGCGCATCGGCGCGTTGAAACCGATCTTGCCGCTGGACTTGGCTTCGACGCTAGAAGCGATTGCTGCACGCGAAGCCGCACCACCGATGTGGAAGGTGCGCATCGTCAGCTGTGTGCCGGGCTCGCCGATGGACTGGGCGGCGATGATACCGACGGCTTCGCCGGTATTGATCAAGCCGCCACGACCCAGGTCGCGGCCGTAGCACTTGGCGCACAGACCAAAGCGGGTGGCACAGGTCAACGCGGTGCGGACCTTGACTTCATCGACGCCGGCGGCTTCGAGTTCGTCGAGCAGATCTTCGTCGAGCAGCACGCCGGCCTTGACGACCACCGAGCGGTTTTCAGGGTGCATCACATCTTCGACCACAGTGCGGCCGAGTACACGGTCGCGCAGGGATTCGATGGTTTCGCCGCCCTCCACAATGGCGCGCATCAGCGAGCCATCGTTTGTGCCGCAATCGTCTTCGGTCACCACCAGGTCTTGCACCACGTCGCACAGTCGGCGTGTCAGGTAGCCGGAGTTGGCGGTTTTGAGCGCCGTGTCAGCCAAGCCTTTACGCGCACCGTGCGTGGAGATGAAGTACTGAAGCACGTTCAGACCTTCGCGGAAGTTCGCGGTGATCGGCGTCTCGATGATCGAGCCGTCAGGCTTGGCCATCAAACCGCGCATACCGGCGAGCTGGCGAATCTGCGCTGCAGAGCCGCGGGCACCGGAGTCGGCCATCATGTAAATCGAGTTGAACGATTCCTGATCGACTTCTTTGCCATGACGGTCAATGGTGCGCTCTTTGGCCAGCTGGGCCATCATCACCTTGGAGACTTCGTCGCCGGCTTTGCCCCAGATGTCCACCACCTTGTTGTAGCGCTCGCCAGCCGTCACCAGACCGGAGACATATTGCTGCTCGATCTCTTTGACTTCTTTTTCCGAACGCTCAATGATGCTTGGCTTTTCTTTGGGCACCAGCATGTCGTCGATGCAGATCGAGATGCCAGACTTGGTGGCCAGGCGGAAACCGTTTTGCAACAGCTTGTCGGCAAACACCACGGTCTCTTTCAAGCCGCACTTGCGGAAAGACACGTTGATCAGCTTGGAGATTTCCTTTTTCTTCAACGCCTTGTTGATGTTGGAGAAAGGCAAACCCTTGGGCAAGATCTCGGAGAGTAGCGCACGGCCGGCGGTGGTTTCCCACAGCTTGGTGGAAGGCGTGAACTCGCCGGTTTCTTTGTCCTTGGCGTACTCAGTCAAGCGCACATTGATCTTGGCGTTGAGGTCGACTTCACCCGCGTCAAACGCGCGCTGAACTTCACCGGTATCGGCAAAGATCAGGCCTTCACCCTTGCCGTTAATACGGTCACGTGTCGTGTAGTACAGACCCAGCACCACGTCTTGCGACGGCACGATGGACGGCTCGCCGTTGGCGGGGAACAGGATGTTGTTCGACGCCAGCATCAGGGTGCGGGCTTCCATCTGCGCTTCGACCGACAGCGGTACGTGAACAGCCATCTGGTCACCGTCGAAGTCGGCGTTGAAGGCCGAGCAAACAAGCGGGTGCAACTGAATGGCCTTGCCTTCAATCAGGATAGGCTCAAAGGCCTGGATGCCCAGACGGTGCAGCGTAGGCGCACGGTTGAGCATCACAGGGTGCTCTTTGATGACCTCTTCCAGAATGTCCCACACGACGGGCGTGCCGGATTCGACTTCTTTCTTGGCAGCCT
>JBIKHX010000411.1:0-2501 GCA_044361945.1 Polaromonas sp.
CATTGACGGCTCAGGCCAAGGGCATGAACACTTCAGCGGCATCAGCCCGCGTTACCAGGACTTGAACTGGACCGGCCTGAACTTCAGTGCCGAACAGTTTGACACCGTCACGCGAATGGACAAGGCCGACTGGCAGCAAGAGATGGTGCTGCACACCGAGCTGTTCACGCAACTGCATCACCACCTGCCGCAAGCCCTGAAAGACACCAAGGCCGCCATCGAAAAACGAATGGCAGCCTGAAGTCTGGCGCTAAGGCTTAGCGCAGCTGGTTCAAAAGGGCGCGCAGGTCTGCACTGCCCAGACGCAGGGCGCGCTGTGTCAGCACGGTCTGCGGGCCGGCTGCTGCGGTCTGCGCATCGTTCTCAGCGTTTTGACGGCTGAAAGCCACTTGCAGATCAGACATCACGCGCGAGTCTGTTTGCGCCATGCGCCACAGGCGCTGGTCAGCGCGGTCGCGGGCCTTTCGCTGAGCCCAGCCGTCCAAGCCGCTGCGTGTCATCTCTATCAAGCGATTGACCGTGCCTGACAGCAAGGCCAGTGCGGCAAAGCTGATGATCCACATTGCGATCCACAAGACCAGCAGATGGCCTTCGGCCACGCTGTCCATCACCTGGTAGCCCACCACCAGCACGGCAGCCAGCACAGCGCACAGCAACAGGGCGAGCGTGGCGCGTGCGGGCGACCAGCGCTGGCGCAAAGCCATGGCGCCTTCAATAGCGGACTCGATGCGGCTGACGCCGGGATGTTCCGTGGCGTACTCAATATTCACAAAACTGGTCATGATTTTTTCCTCTAAGTGCCGTAGACGCTGCGAAAGCTTGTTTCCAAACGACAGCAAGGTTGAACAAGGCCTTGATCCTAGGGTTATTACCCATGATGCTCAACTTTATATTTGTGATTTAATTCATTCATAAAAGTGATTTACTATGTTGTGTGCACTTTTTTGCGAATGGAGTTACCGTGAGCACCCCCAATTTCCGTACGCTGGACCTGAATTTACTGCGCGTTTTTGACGAGGTGATGGCCGAGGGCAGCCTGACCCGCGCTGCACGCAACCTGTCGCTGACGCAGCCGGCCGTGAGCAATGCCCTGCGGCGCCTGCGCGAAACCCTGGGCGACGAGCTGGTGCAGCGCAGCGGCCAGGGCATGGCGCCCACGCCACGCGCCCGCGCCATCTGGCCGGCCGTGCGCGAGGCGCTGGCGCAGCTGCAAAGCTCACTGATCCCGAATGAATTTGTGCCGGCCGAGGCCAACACCAGCTTTGTCTTGGCCATGTCCGATGCGAGCGCCGCCGAACTGATTCCGGTCCTGACGGAAACCCTTGAAAAACAAGCTCCGCGCGTGACGCTGCGCGTGGTGCCCCTGACCACCCGCGACCCGCGCAGCATGCTCGACGAAGAGGCTTGCGACCTGGCGGTGGGTTACTTTCCGTCCATGCTGGCCGACTTGACGGCGCGCACCCAAAGCGGCGAGCCCCAGCCATTTTTTCACCAGCGGCTTTTTACCGGTGAGTATGTTTGCGTGATGCGCAAAGACCATCCCCTGGCCCAAGGCCCTTTAACCATAGACGCTTTTTGCGCAGCGCGTCACATGCTGGTGAGTTTTTCGGGCCGGCCCTTCGGCTTTGTCGACGAGGCACTGGCGACGCTGGGCCGTGAGCGCTTTGTGGTGATGACAGTCAACCAGTTCTTCACGGCCGCCCGGGTGGTGGCCAACGCCAACTTGCTGACTGTGCTGCCGCTGCATTTTGTGAAGGTCACGGGTTATGCCGATCAGCTGGTTTTCCGACCGCTGCCCTTTGAGGTTTCACCGGTGCTGGTGGACGCGGTCTGGCACAGGCGCAGCCAGCAGCGCAGCAGCCATGTGTGGCTGCGCGAGGTGGTGCAACGGGCCGCCAACTCTGCTTTTCAGCAAACGCCAAGCGCCTGATTGACGGACACCTGATCGGTGAATATTCAGCTTTTGTCCGACCTGCACCTGGAGTCGCATCCGCATTTTGCAGCCCAGCCCCTGGCCGGTGCCGACGTGTTGGTGCTGGCGGGTGATATCGGCTCTTACCAGCAGGACTCGGCCTTGACGCGCCTGGCCGTGCCGGACTTCGGGCTGGCCCGCTTTTCACCACGGCCGGTTCACGAAGGTGGTGCCGGCTGGCCGACGCCGGTCATTTTTGTGCCCGGCAACCATGAATATGATGGGCTGGAGTTTGACGAGGCCCACCAGCGCCTGCGCCAGGCTTGCGAGCGCTGGGGCTTGATCTGGCTGGAGCAAGAAAGCGTGGTGCTGCAAGGCGTGCGCTTTGTCGGCTGCACGCTGTGGAGCGACTTTGACGGCTTGAGCAGCGCACCCGGTCCGGCAGCCTATGACGCTGAAGCGGCTGCACCGGGCGCGCTAGCCGAGCATTTGAAGGCGCGCGACAAAGCATTTCGGGCCGCCAATTTTTACCTGCGTAAAAATCACAGCCTGCAAGCCGGTGCGCCCATGCTGGCCGAACAGCTGCGTG
>JBIKHX010000060.1:0-8541 GCA_044361945.1 Polaromonas sp.
AGGGCCGACAAATGCCGGCTGGCGGCCGCGTTCGACAGGTCCAGCGCTTCCGCGGCCCGGCTCAGGCTGCCGATTTCGGCGACCTGCACAAACAGCTCAATTTCAGTCCAACGGTCCAAAGCTCTGTTCTTTCTGTGTGGTTTTCAAGGGTTAATCCCCATGCCCGATGTTAGCCCCGAAGACGGCCGGCGGTCGGCTTTGTTCCGCGCGGCGAAAAAGTCATTTGCTGCAGTTGCCTTGGTGAAAGTGTCACCCGGGCCTATATTTGGCTGAAGGCACGATACCCCCATGATTTACACATTTGTATTACTCGACAAACCCGACGCTTCGGCCTTGCGGCAGCGTGTGCGCCCGGAGCACAAGGCCTACCTGGCCACGGTAGCAGACCGCATCGCCTTTGCCGGGCCGCTGGTGGCTGACGACGGCAGCACCATGATCGGCAGCTTGCTGGCCATTGACTTTGACTCGCGTGACGCCGCCCATGCCTGGCTGGCCAAAGAGCCGTTTTTCTGCGCCGGTCTGTATGCCAGCACCACAGTGCATGCCTTTACCAACTTGTGGCCGCAAAAGGCCGGCTTCCCGCCGGCGCACTGAACCGCCCGAACCCCTCATAATTTTGGAGCGCTGATTGATCAAGCACATCGTCATGTGGAACCTGCGCGGCAATAACCCTGCCGAAAAGGCGGCGGGTATTGAGCGCTTGCGGCGCAGCTTTGATTCGCTGCGCCACTGCATTCCTGGCTTGCTGCACCTGGAAATCGGTGTGGATTCGAGCAGCGTGGACTACGCCTGTGATGTGGTCTTGTATTCTGAGTTTGAGTCGCAAGCTGCGCTCGACGGCTATGCCAATCACCCGGAGCATCACCGGGTCAAGGCCGAGCTGGCTGATTTGCGCATCGCCCGCCATCAGGTGGACTATGAAAGCCCCTCGCTGCCCGCCAAGGCCTGATTTTTTTGACTGACCGCAACTGGAACCCTTGTGTATGAACGACGACATGAAAAACGAACTTGAAATACGCCAGATGGTTGAGCGCTGGGCGGTTTGGCGCGATGCCGGCGACTGGGAGCGTTTTGCCACCGTCTGGCATCCCGAGGGCGTGATGATGGCGACCTGGTTTCAGGGCCCGTTCAAAGACTTTATCCGGGTCACCCAGGAGGGCTGGAACAAGGGCGTGAGCATCCTGCACTTTCTGGGGGGCTCGGCCGTTGAAGTGGCCGGCGAGCGTGCCATCAGCCAGACCAAGATGACGATTTCTCAGCGCGGCATGGTCGAAGGCGTCAACGGCCCGGTGCTGTGCGACGTGGTGTGCACAGGCCGTTTTTATGACTTTGTGACCCGCCACGACGGCCAATGGAAGCTCTTGCACCGCCAGCCGATTTACGAAAAAGACCGCATTGACCCGGTCGATTCCAGCGCCACCGTGCAGCTAGACCAACAAGCGCTGGCCGCTTTCCCGGAGGGTTACCGGCACCTGGCTTACATCCAGACGCGCATCGGTTACACCGTCAAACTCGACATGCCCATGCTCAAAGGCCCGGGTGTTCAGGCGCTGTATGAGCGCGGCGCACGCTGGTTGGCCGGCGGTGCCTTGGAGCGTTGAGCGACGGCCTTTTTTATAAAACTGGAGACACTGACATGAACAAAAGAACATTTCACCGTGGCGTGCTGGCCTGCAGTCTGCTTGCCTTGACGGGCTTTCACACGGGCGTCAGCGCCCAGGCTTTCCCGACCAAGGCGATCAAGGTGGTGGTGCCACAGCCGCCGGGTGGCGGCTTTGACTTTGTAGGCCGCTTGATGGCGGACCGGCTGGGCAAACAAGTCGGCCAGGCGGTGGTGGTTGAAAACCGTCCGGGTTCGGGCACGCTGGTGGGCACCGATGCTGTGGCCAAGGCCGCGCCGGACGGTTACACGCTTCTGGTGGGTTCGGTTTCCAATATGGCGATCAACCCCGGGCTTTACCGCAACCTGCCCTATGACAGCCTGCGCGATTTCGAGCCCGTGGGCCTGGCGGTGGCTTACAGCTACACCCTGGTGGCGCGCAAAGACCTGCCCAGCAACTCTCTCAAGGAATTGGTGGCGTATGCCAAGGCCAATCCGCGCAAGCTGACCTACGCATCGGGCGGCAATGGTTCGGGCCAGCACGTGCTGGCGGCGGCGCTCTGGCAACTGGCCGGCGTCGAGCTGGTGCATGTGCCTTACCGCGGCGCCCAGGCGGCCTACCAGGACTTGCTGGGCGGGCGCGTTGATTTGTTTTTTGACCTCTCGCCAACTGCGCGCGGCCAGATCGACGGCGGCACCCTCAAGGCGCTGGCGGTCTCGGGCAGCAACCGCCTGGCTTTTCACCCGGACGTGCCGACCATCACCGAAACCGGCGTGGCTGCGCTCGAACTGGAGTCATGGTTTGGCCTGTTTGCGCCGGCCAAGGTGCCGGCCGAGGCGCTGGATCGCTTACGGGCCGAAACCGCTCGCATTGCCCAGGCGCCTGATGTGGTGGATATTTTCCGCAAAGCCGGTGGCAAGCCCCTGAACTTGAATGCTAACGAGACCCGGGCGCTGGTGCGCCGCGACGTCGAGCGTTGGACCAAACTGACCCGCGATTTGGACATCAAACCCGAGTAAACCAGAGTCGCCAAACGCTGCCTGATGCACTAAGCTGGCAAATTACCCACTTTTTTTGAAGAACTTTTTTATGCGAATTTCTGAAGCCTGCCTGGACCAACTATTTTTCAAAGCCCGTACGGCCAACGGCTTTACCGATCAGCCTGTACCGGCCGAGCTGATTGAGCAGATCTATGACATTGCCAAGATGGGCGCGACATCCATGAACACGCAGCCTGCGCGCTATGTTGTCTTGAATTCGCCAGAGGCCAGGGCCCGCCTGATCCCGGCGCTGGCCCCCGGCAATGTGGATAAAACCAAAGTAGCACCAGTCACCGTGATCGTCGCCACTGACATGCAATTTTATGAACACATGCCGACGGTCTGGCACAAGCCCGGCGCCAAAGAAATGTTCGAAGGCAACAAGGCCATGTCCGACGGTACGGCCGTGCGCAACAGCACCTTGAGCGGCGCTTACTTCATGATTGCCGCCCGCGCTGTCGGCCTGGACTGCGGGCCCATGAGCGGCGTCGATCTGGCCAAGGTCAATGCAGAGTTCTTCCCTGAGGGCCGTTTGCAGGCTAACTTCATCATCAACCTGGGTTACGGCGACGACAGCAAACTGTTTGACCGCAACCCGCGCCTGAGCTTTGCGCAGGCTTGCAGCGTTCTTTGAAAAAATAAAAGCTTCCCTTCAGGCGGCCCTGTACCGGGGCTGCCGGGCAACCCAGGAGACAAAACATGGCGCAACTCGAAGTACACGATCTGGCTCAGGCCGTCATTGACCGCATGGCTGACTGCAAAGAGCCCCGCTTCAAAGAAGTCATGAGCGCGCTGGTCAAGCATGTTCATGCTTTTGTGCAAGAGGTAGAGCTCACGCCTGAAGAGTGGATGGGCACCATCGAATTCCTGACGGCCGCCGGCAAGATGTGCGACGAAAAACGCCAGGAGTTCATCTTGCTGTCTGACACCCTTGGTGTGTCAATGGCGGTGGTGGGTATTGAGCAGGCCAAGGGCGCTGTGGCGCTCAAGGCCAACCCGCCCAAAATGGCGCCCACTGAGGCGACGGTACTGGGCCCGTTTTTCTGGGAAGGCGCGCCTGAGTTGGAGCTGGGCGCAGACATCACCGGTGTGAGTTCCGGCACACCGGCTTACTACCATGGCTGCGTCACCGACACCACCGGCAAACCGGTGGCCAACTGCACGCTCGACGTGTGGTCGGGCGACGGCGATGGTTTTTACGATTTGCAAAAAGGCGCAGACGCGCCCATGGCTTTGCGCGCGCGCTTTCACACCGATGCCAAGGGCAACTACCGCTTCTGGTCGATCCGTCCGGCCTACTACCCGGTGCCTGACGACGGCCCGGTGGGCGGCATGCTGCGGCGCATGGGACGCCATCCGAACCGCCCCGGCCACATGCACACCATGCTCAGCGCGCCCGGCCATGAGCGTCTGATCACGCACCTGTTTGTTTCTGACAGCCCCTTTCTTGACTCGGACGCCGTGTTCGGCGTGCGCAACAGCCTGATCGTCAACTTCGAGCCGCACCCGGCGGGCAAGGCACCAGACGGCCGCGTCATGGCGCAGCCATATCACGTGGCGCATTACGACTTCCGGCTGGTGCCTTCGGCCGCCTGATCGCCGCTTCTTTCATCCTCTGTCAGGAGATTTATTTTGAAAATCGGCAAGGCTACCGTGGCCCGCTCGGCCATCTGCACCTCCAATGAAGACACCATCGTGGTGCGTGGAGCAGACTTGTCGCGCGAGTTGATCGGGCATATCAACTTCGGCGACTATTTCTTTTTGCTGGTCACCGGACGTCGCGCCGACGCGGCCACCAGCGCGGTGCTGAACGCCACCCTGGTGGCGATTGCCGAACACGGCCTGGTGCCCAGCGTGCAAGCGGCCCGCATGACGCTGGCCGCCGCTCCCGACGCCATGCAGGGCGCTGTGGCTGCCGGTTTGCTGGGCTCGGGCTCGGTGATTCTGGGCGCTTCAGAAACTGCCGGTCGCTTGTACCTGGCGATTGAAAAAGAAGCTGAAAAGCATGGTGGCGACCTGCACGCGGCCGCCCGCGTGGTGGTGGCTGACTTGCGGGCTCGCAAGTTGCCAATTGCCGGTTACGGCCACCCAGAGCATAAAAAGCGCGACCCTCGCGTGGGCAGTCTGTTCGATGTGTCGCTCAAAGCCGGTGGAGGTCAGCGCTATGTCGAGATTGCCAAAGTGGTGGAGGCCGTCATTCCCGAAGTGGTCGGCAAAGAGCTCAAGCTCAATGTCTCCGGGGCCATACCGGCCGTGCTGCTGGGCGTCGGTTTTCCGGTCAATGCGCTCAAGGGCGTGCCGATGCTGGCGCGCACCGCCAGTTTGATCGCCCACCTCAACGAAGAGTTGGAAGACCCGATCGGCTTTGCGCTGTCTTATCAGGCCGCCCGGGACCAGGAATACACAGGCAGCATGCCCAAGGCAGGCTGAATTTTATGGCCCAAGTTCTTAAAGACGTCAAGGTCGTTGAACACGGCACCTTCATCACCGGCCCGGCAGCTTCGATGCTGCTGGCGGATTTGGGCGCCGATGTCGTCAAGGTCGAGCTGCCCGTCACGGGTGATCCTTTCCGGGCCTACAAAGGCGAGCTCTACAGCCCGCACTTTCAGACCTACAACCGCAACAAACGCAGCATCACGCTCAACACCAAAGAAGCCGCTGACCTGGCGCGCTTTGACGAGATGATCCGCGAGGCGGATGTTTACATTCAGAACTTTCGTCCCGGCGTGGCCGAGAACATCGGTGCCGGCCGCGAGCGCTTGCAAAAAATCAACCCGCGCCTGATTTACTGCGCCATCAGCGGCTTTGGCCCGACCGGCCCTTATGCCGACCGGCCGAGTTACGACAGCGTGGCCCAGGCGATCAGCGGCTTTTTAGGCCTCTTGATCAACCCCGGCAACCCGCGTGTGGTGGGCCCGGCGCTGGCCGATGCGCTGACTGGCTTTTACGCGGCTTATGGCGTTTTGGGCGCGCTGCATGAGCGGCATGCAACAGGCCTAGGCCGCCATGTCGAGGTCTCCATGATGGAGGCGATGACGCACTTCAACCTGGATGCTTTCACGCACCTGTTTTCAGCTGACGAAGTGGTGGGCCCCTACAGCCGCCCCAGCGTGTCGCAGTCTTATGTGCTCGAGTGCGCCGACGGCCTGTGGATTGCGCTGCACATGTCTTCGCCGCCCAAGTTCTGGGAAGGACTGGCCACGGCCATGGAGCGGCACGATATTTTTGAAGACCCGCGCTTTGCCACGCGCCTGGCGCGCATCGAGAACCAGGAGGCTCTGATGCATGTGCTGGCCGGTATTTTCAAGCTGCAGCCGCGCGCTGTATGGTGCGAGCGGCTGGCCGGGCTGGACGTGCCGCATGCGCCCATGTACACATCGGCGGAAGTTCCTGAAGACCCGCAGGCCAAGCATTTGCAGCTGTTTGTGGAAGCACCGCATCCGGTGGCCGGCGTCTTCAAGACGGTGCGCTCGCCGGTGTCTTATGACGGCGAGCGTTCGCTGGGTGTCACTGCACCGCCGCTGCTGGGCCAGCACAACCCAGACTTTGCCAAGGGCTGGCCGGCCCGAACAGATTTTCTGAACACGCCGGCCGCCAACGAAAGCAAAGCATGAGCCGGCCGGCAGCCCAGGGCTGAGCCGCCGCGCTTTTTTTATTTTCAACGCTAGCTTCCCATTCAATCAAAAGGAGACAACCATGAAAATTGCCAGTCGTTTACTCACTGCGCTGACTGCTGTCACTGCGGTGCTCGCTATCAGCACGGCCGCGCAGGCGCAAGCCCCGGGCCCGCTGCGCATCGGCAGCACGCTGGCCCTGACCGGCCCGCTGTCATCAACCGCCATGACGCACAAGCTGGTGGGCGAGATTTATGTCGAACAGCTCAACGCCAAAGGCGGTCTGCTCGGGCGCAAGGTCGAGTGGCTGGTCAAGGACGACCAGTCCAAGCCTGACGTGGCCCGCACGCTCTACGAGCAGCTGGTGACTTCCGACAAGGTCGATCTGCTGATGGGTCCCTACGCCACCGGCGCTATTTTGTCGGCCATGGGTGTGGCCCAACGCTACAACAAGGTGCTGGTTCACCACACCTTCGGTATTCCGTCGCTGGCCAAGTACGACATGCATTTCCCTGCGTGGTCTTTGGGTACTGATCCGCAGGTCACGGTGTCCAACACCTTGTTTGACGCGCTGGCCGCTTCACCCAAGCCGCCTAAGACAATTGCTATTGTTACCAGCAAGTTCCCGTCGATTCACTTCATGTCGCTCGGTGGTCGTGAGATTGCCAAAAAACGTGGCCTGCAGGAAGTCTTGTTCCTGGAGTGGGACTTCGGTAACCGCGACTTCGGGCCTATCGCTGCGCGCGTGAAAGACGCCAAGCCAGACCTGGTCTGGATCGGCGACATCGGCTTAGAAGGCAACATGCTGCTCGATGCGATGAAAAAAATCGACTACACGCCGCCGCTGCACTTTCACCTGTACCCCGCCCCCGGCCCGATGAGCAAGGCCGCCGACGGCAACAACGCGCTGGCCGTGACCATTTTTGAAGAGCACGCGCCTTTCACCAGCAACCCGGTGGCAGCGCAGTTCGTCAAGGTGTTCAACGAGCGCGCCACCAAGGCCAATTTGCCTGACACCAGCGTTGAAGTGCAAGCGGCAGCGTCTTACTCGGCCTGGCAAATCCTGGAAGCAGGTATTCGCGGCGCCAACAGCTTTGACGACAAAGCGATTGCCGCCTGGCTGCGCAAGAACCGTGTGGACACCATCCACGGCCGTCTGCGTTTTGATGGCCCCAGCAATTACGGCGACGACCTGATGAAGATCAAGCAAGTGCAGGGCGGCAAATGGGTTGTGGTTTACCCGACCCAGTTCGCACCGCCCGGCGTGAAGCTGCAGGTCAAGTAACAAACTCTTATTGAAGGTGCCAGCCCATGAGCTTTCCAAGTTTTAACTTACTCGCGCAATCCATCCTCTCGGGGATTTTCATTGGCAGTTTGTATGGCTTGATCGGTCTCGGACTGGGCCTGACCTGGGGTTTGCTGCGGCAGATCAACCTGTCCCACTTCGGGCTGGTTTTTCTGTCCGCTTACATGAGTTACCACATGGCCACGGTCTGGCACATGGACCCGTGGCTGAGCTTGCTGATTTTGCCGCCACTGTTTTTCGCCTTCGGTGTCGGCATGCAGTGGGTGATGGCACGTTTTCAGATCAGCCCCTTCAATTCTCTGCTGGTGACATTCGGCGTTGCGGTGGTCATTGAGAGCCTGATTCAAGCCGTCTGGACGGCGGATTTTCGACGCATGGAGACGCACTACAACGACATGAAGTTCAGTGTCGGCTCGCTTTATGTGCCCATTCCTGAGCTGCTCACCTTGCTGCTGTCGGTGAGCATTGCTTTGTTGATTTGGGCTGCGATGCGCTACACCGATTTGGGCAAAGCGCTGCGTGCCATGGCCGAGGACGGGCCGATTGCTGCGGCTTTTGGTATCAACCAAAAAGGCCTGTCTTTGATGCTGGCCGGCATTTGCGCCGCACTGGCGGCCGTCGCCGGCATTTGCCTGGCGATGACTTACACGCTCACGCCCTCGCAGATTTTTGCCTGGGTCGGCGTGGTGTTTGCAGTGGTCATGCTGGGCGGCCTGGGCAGTGCTTTAGGCCCGTTGGTGGGCGGTGTCATCATCGGCGTCAGTGAAGCCATCACCATGGCGGTGGCTTCGCCCTCGTGGGCGCCGATTGTGTCGTTCTCGCTGCTGATCTTCTTGCTGCTGCTGCGCCCCGGGAAAATTTAAAAATGAATAAAACCGTCTCCGGCATCCTGGCTGCAGGTGCCTTGCTGGCTTCGGTGCCCTGGTTGGGCCTGCCGGCTTTTTACGAATCTTTTCTCTACCTGGTCTGCCACTGGGCGA
>JBIKHX010000061.1:0-8524 GCA_044361945.1 Polaromonas sp.
TCGGTCAGCAGGTAGACCGCCAGCGGGTGATGACTTGCCTGCAAGCGGCCAACCTCGAAAAATTCATCGCTGAATTGCCGCAAGGCATAGACACTTTGTTGGGCCATAACGCCATGCAGTTGTCGGGGGGACAAAGGCAAAGACTGGCCATCGCTCGCGCGCTGTACAAGGACGCGCCGATTTTGATTCTGGACGAGGCCACCTCGGCGTTGGACACAGAGTCAGAACAAGCTGTGCAACAAGCGATTGAGCGTCTTACATTGAGCCGGACATCGCTGATCATTGCCCACCGCTTGTCAACTATCCAACACGCTGACCGCATCATCATGCTCGATGGCGGCCGCTTGATTGAGTCCGGCTCGCATGCTCAGTTGCTGGCCCAGGGCGGGGCTTACAGCCATCTCTACAAGCTTGGCTTTAACAACGATGACGCAAAAGGTCAGAGCAACACAATGTCGTAGTGTTCTTGGGCCATGGCTGCTTCCGACTGCAGCGAAATCGGTTTGCCGATGAATTCACTCAAGCCCGCCAGATGCTGACTTTCCTCGTCTAAAAAGAGCTCTATCACTTGGGGCGATGCCACCACCCTGAATTCACGCGGATTGAATTGCCGGGCTTCACGAAGTATTTCCCGCAAGATGTCGTAACTCACGCTGCGCGCCGTTTTGACGATGCCCTTGCCAGTGCAAACACTGCAAGGTTCGCACAGCTGATGTGACAGCGATTCACGCGTGCGCTTGCGCGTCATCTCAAGCAGCCCCAAGGCCGAAAAGCCATTGACTGTCGTCTTGATGCGGTCACGTTCAAGCTGTTTTTTAAACTCGGCCAGCACCGTATCACGATGGTTGTCCCGCAGCATGTCGATGAAATCCACAATGACAATGCCGCCCAAGTTACGCAGCCGCAGTTGCCTGGCGATGGCTTGCGCCGCCTCTAGGTTGGTCTTGAAGATGGTCTCTTCTAAATTGCGCGCACCCACAAAACCACCGGTGTTCACATCCACCGTGGTCAAGGCCTCAGTCTGGTCCACAACCAGATAGCCGCCGGACTTGAGTTCAACGCGACGACCGAGCGCACGGGCAATTTCTTCGTCAATATTGAATAAATCAAAAATGGGTCGCTCCCCTGTGTAGAGCTGTATTTTTGAAAGGGTTGCCGGCATGAACTCTTCTGCAAAAGCTTTCAGCTGCTCGAATTGTTCGCGCGAGTCGACGCGAATCGACTGGGTTGCCTCTGAAGCCACGTCGCGCAGCACACGCTGCAGCAAATTCAGGTCCTGGTGTAACACCGAGCTTGGCGGCAAGCGCAAGGAGGCTTCTTTGATGCGCGTCCAGGTTTTTCGCAAATAAAAAATATCTTCGCCAAGCTGTGCATCACTGGCATCTTCTGCGTTGGTGCGCAAAATAAAACCGCCGCCGGCTTCGCTGGCCAGCACTTGCAACCGTTCGCGCAATTCTTCGCGCAGCTTGGGCGCTATTTTTTGGGACACGCCAATGTGTTGGTCTTGCGGTAGAAAAACCAGCAGCCGCCCTGCAATGCTGATTTGCGCTGTCAGACGCGCGCCCTTGGTGCCGATCGGGTCTTTAAGCACCTGCACCATGATGGCCTGACCGACAAAAAGCTGTCTTTCAATCGGTTCCGGCTGACTGACTGCAGGCACATTCCCTTTAGCGGCTTCAGTCTCGGCGTGCCGGTGGTTGATGCTGCTCATGAGGTCTGCTACATGCAAAAACGCAGTGCGGTCCAGGCCGATGTCAATGAAGGCGGACTGCATGCCGGGCAAGACCCTCACCACCTTACCCAGGTAGACATTACCGACAAGGCCCCTCTCGAGCGAGCGCTCCACGTGCAGCTCTTGCACGGCGCCGTGCTCCACCACGGCGACCCGGCTCTCTTGGGGGGACCAATTGATCAAAATTTCTTGCAGCATGGGGTTGTCTTGATTCAAATTTTCAAACCGGCAGCGCGCAAAATCTGCGCACTTTCGTACAAAGGCAAGCCCATGATGCCTGAATAGCTGCCGCTGATGCGCGTGATGTGCATGGCCGCTTGGCCTTGCACCGCATATGCGCCGGCTTTGCCCATGGGCTCACCGGTGGCCACGTAAGCCTTGATCTGGGCCGGCGACATGGCAGCGAAACTGACGCTGGACACGCTCAGGACTTCGCGGGTGTGACGGCCCTGCTGTACCGCCACCGCCGTGAGCACACGGTGCGTACGGCCTGCCAGGGCACTGAGCATGCGCCGGGCTTGGCTGAGATCATCCGGCTTGCCTAAAATTTCACGACCCAAAGCGACCGTGGTGTCGGAGCACAACACAGGCGCGGCAGGCAAGCCACGGCGCTTCATGCGCGCCACCGCAGCCTCTAATTTGAGCCGGGTGACCCGCTGAACATAAGCCGCAGGCGCCTCCCGCCCATGAACTTCTTCCAAAGCTTCCGCGTCTTCGTCGGGGTCAGGCAAAAGCAATTCAAACACCACGCCGAGTTGCGACAGCAACTGCGCACGGCGCGGACTCTGCGAAGCCAAGTAAATAAATTCAGACATAAATGCTATTGTCAGGTCAGCACAAGTGCCAGATTTCCCGCCGGGCCGCCCCAAGGGAAATCACGCCCCCTCGGGGGGCAGCGAACCACACGCAGTGGGGAGCGTGGGGGCAAGGCCTACTCTCGATGGTAAGGATGGTTCACCGTGATGCTCCAGGCCCGGTACAGCTGCTCAATGAGCAAAACACGCACCATGGCATGCGGCAAGGTCAGGTCAGACAGGCGGATACGCTCTTGGGCCGCCAGCTTGAAGGCAGGGTCCAGCCCGTCCGGCCCGCCAATGACGATGGCGACGTCACCCCCTTCGCGCTGCCAGAAAAGCAGCTTGTCGGCCAGGGCCATGGTGGTCACGGCCGTGCCACGCTCGTCAAGCGCGACGACGCGCATGCCTTTGGGTATGACGGCCTCAATGCGGGCGCGCTCGGCGGCCAGCAGGTTTTCCAGTGTCTTGGAGGCGCGGGCCTCGGTCTTGACTGCCTTCAGCTCGACCTTGATTTCAGGCGGAAATCGCTTGGTGTAATCGTCGTAGGCGGTTTGCGCCCATTCGGGCACACGTTGACCGACCGCGACGATCAGCAGCTTCATGCGCTCCGGGCGGCTTTCTTGGCGGCGACCTTTTTAGGCGCAGCTTTTTTGGCAGCCGGTTTTTTCAGTGCGGCAGTCTTGGCGGCCAGGGTCTTGGGTACAGCAGTCTTGGCAGCGACCTTGGACGCCGGCTTGGCAGTGGATTTGGCCGGTGCGCGCTTGGCAGCGGGTGCTTTGGCAGGTGCTCCTGGCGATTTGGAGACTTTTGGCGCAGCCGGCTTGGCTGACTTGGCGCTGGCCGGTGCCGGCTCGCCACTGGCACGGCCGGCTTTTCTGGCGGCATTACGGGCGATGGTGCGGGCGGCTGTACGGCCACCCGGAGCTTGTGCGACTTCGGCCTCGGCAGCGGCCAAAGCAGCAGCACGTGAGGCCTTGGATACGGGCGCTGCAGCGCCGAGTTTGAGCTTGACCGGCTTGTCACCCCAAAGCTCTTCGAGGTGGTAATACTGGCGGATAGTGGGCTGCATGATGTGCGCAACTGCGGCGCCACAATCGACGATGATCCATTCGCCGTTTTCCTCACCCTCAATGCGGGGCTTGCCGAAACCGGCTTCACGCACAGCATCGCGCACGCTGGCGGCCAGCGCCTTGGTCTGCCGGTTTGAAGTGCCTGAAGCGACGATCACCCGCTCAAACAGGGAAGTAATGTGCTCTGTATCAAAGACCTGAATGTCCTGCGCCTTGACGTCCTCCAGGCCATCGACAATGGCGCGCTGAAGTTTTTGGATATTTTTGGATGCGCTGGTTTGGGTATCGTTCATGAAATGGTACTCAAGGAATAATAGGGTTGCTCTGGTAGAGCATGTGCTGGGAAATATAAGCCGCCACATCCTGCGGAATCAGACCTTGCAGGTCGGCCGGCACACTGCCAGGCTCACGGCCCTGGGCCGCCAATCGCAGGCGGATTTCGGTCGCACTCACAGGCATGGCGGGAAATTGCAGGGGCAAATAATCTGGCAAAGCGGACGGGCGATCGACCGGATGAGCTGACTTGCCACGCTGCGGCAGGCGTTGCGCTACACAAACTGTAGCTATGGCAAGTATATCCTGCCATCTGCGCCACTGATTGAAGGCCGCCAACTGGTCACCTCCGATCACCAGAAAAAGGACACTGCCCACTTGCTCTGCCATCAAGGCTTCGAGGGTGTCGATGGTGTAGCTTGAGCCTTCACGGCGCAGCTCGCGGTCATCAACGATCACGCCGGGCAGGCCGGAAAAAGCAAGCAAGGCCATGGCCATGCGGTGCTCAGGCGGGCTCAGCGGGCGACTCTTGTGCCAGGCAAAGCCTGTCGGAATGACCCTGAGCTCGTCGAGCTGAAGCTGCTCGATGGCGGCAGCTGCCAAAGCGACGTGGCCGCAATGCGGCGGGTCAAAGGCGCCGCCAAAAACGCCAATCCGTCTGGGCAAGGCCGGGGCAATGAGCTGACTCAAACCCAGGCCCTGCGCACCAGGAAGTCGCGCGTCAACGCCGCTTCGGCAGACTCCGGCGGGTCTTCACGCCGGTAGGACCAAGTGCAAAGCGGCGGCATGGACATTAAGATGGATTCAGTTCGCCCGCCCGATTGAAGGCCGAAATGCGTGCCCCGGTCCCACACCAGGTTGAACTCGACATAGCGCCCGCGCCGGTAGAGTTGAAAGTCGCGCTCACGTTGCCCGAAGGGTGTGCTCTGCCTAGCCTCGACGATGGGCATGTAGGCTGCCAAAAATGAGTTGGCCACGCTTTGCAGCATGTCAAAGCTGCGCTCCATGCCCAGTTCATTGAAATCATCAAAGAACACGCCGCCTATGCCACGTTGTTCCTGCCGGTGTTTAAGGCAGAAATACTCGTCACACCAAAGCTTAAAGCGCGGGTACTTGTCTTCTCCGTAAGGCGCCAAAGCGTCCTTGCAGACCTGGTGAAAATGCACAGCGTCTTCTACAAAGGCGTAATAAGGCGTGAGGTCCATGCCACCGCCGAACCAGCAAACCAGCTCCCCGGAAGCCGGCGTGGCAGCGATCATGCGCACGTTCATGTGAACCGTCGGCACATAAGGGTTGCGCGGATGAAAAACCAGGGAAACACCCATGGCTTCAAAAGGGGCACCTGCTAGCTCAGGGCGGTGCTGGGTGGCCGAGGGTGGCAATGAAGCGCCGCGCACATGCGAAAAACCACAACCGGCACGCTCGAACACCTTGCCCTGCTCCAGAATTTGCGTCAGGCCATTGCCTTGAAGCGGCTCGCCGGGCGCTTTTTCCCAGGCATCAGGCACAAAACTGCTGCCATCTAAAGTGGCCACGGCAGAGGTGATGCGCTCTTGCAAACCCAGCAAAAAAAGCCGGCCGGCTTGCGCAGAGATCTTGTTCATGATTTTTTCTCCTGCTCCAAGAGTTTGATGGGCGCAGCCTGCCCGGGTCTGAAACCTCGCACACCTTCATAGACGAGCGCAATATCTTGCATGTCTTGCTCAGTGTCACCGCTCAGTTGCACATAGTGCCGCAGCACCAGGTTTTTTTTCGAATAATCCAGCGAAGCCAGTGCCAAAGGTACACCGGCTTCCAAGGCGACCCGGTAAAAACCGCTGCGCCATCCCGGCTGGTAACTGCGCGTTCCTTCAGGCGACAAGGCAAGCCAGAAATAACTTGACTCCGCTTTTTTGCGTTGGATCAAAGCCACCATTTGAGCAACCACGCCGGAGGCCGCCTTGCGCATGAGCGGAACACCGCCCAGCCAGCGCAACCAGCGACCAAATACGGGGATGGTAAACAGAGAATCCTTCGCCCAGAACTTCACCTCAATGCCCATGGCCGATTTGAGCAGCATGGCTACCGGGAAATCCCAGTTGGAGGTGTGCGGGTACAGGATCGCCACGCCTTGCAAGGCGGGCAAGCCCTGAAAGTCGATTTTCCAGCCCAGCCAGCGCAGCAGCGCTCGGGCGATGCGGCTGCCCTGAAACTGAACCGGCATGTTCAGGTCTATCTTCACAAGGCCGGTGCTTACAGAAGAGTTTTCGCGCATCAGGATTTGATGGCCCGAAAGCCAATGTCAGTGCGGAACTGCGCGCCGGCAAAAGCGATGCGGTCCGCGATTTCGTACGCGTTTTTCTGAGCTTCTTTGACCGTATGTCCCAGCGCGGTCACGCACAGCACACGGCCTCCCGCGCTCAGCACCTCCCCTTTGCCGCCCTGCCCTGGCGGCGGGGTCACGGTGCCGGCATGAAAAACCATGGCATTGGCCTGTTTCAAACTGTCTAAGGAAGGCAGGCCCGTCACGAGGTCGCCCTTGCGCGGGTTCAGCGGGTAGCCATGCGCCGCCATCACCACACCCAAAGCGGGGCGGCGGTCCCAGTCCAATTCGATCTGATCAAGTTGGCCCGAGGTCGCAGCCATCATCACATCAAACAAATCGGACTTCAAGCGCATCATGATCGGCTGGGTCTCGGGGTCACCCATACGGCAGTTGAATTCCAGTGTTTTGGCTTGCCCCTGGGCATTGATCATCAGGCCGGCGTACAAAAAACCCGTGAAAGGAATACCATCTTGCGCCATGCCTTTGATGGTGGGCAGGATGATCTCGCGCATCGCACGGGCATGAATTTCCGGGGTGACGACCGGGGCCGGAGAATAAGCGCCCATGCCACCGGTGTTGGGGCCGGCGTCACCGTCAAGCAGTCGCTTGTGGTCCTGGCTGGTGGCGAGCGCGGTGACATTTTTACCGTCACACATGACGATGAAGCTGGCCTCTTCGCCTTGTAAAAATTCTTCAATGACAACGCGAGCGCCGCCCTCGTTGTGAGTCACGCCCAAAGGGTTGGCGCCGATCTCGGGGGCCAGCATGAAGTCAATCGCCTCATGCGCCTCGGCCAGCGACATGGCCACCACCACGCCCTTGCCGGCGGCCAGACCGTCCGCCTTGACCACAATGGGCGCGCCTTTTTGCTCGACATAAGCGTGTGCAGCCAGCGGGTCGTTGAAGGTTTCGTAATCCGCCGTTGGAATGCGGTGACGCTTCATGAAGGCTTTGGAAAAAGCCTTTGAACTCTCCAGCTGCGCCGCGGCCCGGGTGGGACCGAACACCCGCAGGCCGTGGGCCCGGAATTCGTCCACGATGCCGGCGGCCAAGGGCTGCTCGGGGCCGACCACCGTCAAGGCAATTTTTTCTGTCTGAGCCCAGCTGCGCAAGGCCTGTACATCCGTGATGGCGATATTTTCAAGCCGGCTGTCAAGCGCAGTACCGCCGTTGCCGGGTGCCACATAAACCGCCTGGACTTTGGGGGACTGCGCCATTTTCCAGGCCAGCGCATGTTCGCGTCCACCGCCGCCCACAACCAAAACTTTCATTTCATCGCTTTCAATGTAGTGTGCTGCCTAATCACACGGGCGCCGTGCAGCCGGTCATCCAAGAGAAATGGCTGCGTTATGAAAGACGTCCTGGGTGTCGTCCAGGTCTTCCAGAATGTCAAGCAATCTTTGCATTTTGGCGGCATCGTTGCCCGCCAGATCAATCATGTTGTCAGCGCGCATGGTGACTTCAGCCATGTCTGGTGTCAGACCAGCAGCACTTAGCGCGTTTCTGACTTTCTCAAAGTCCGTATAGGGCGTGAGCACTTCGATGGCGCCTTCATCGTCCGTGATGACGTCGTCAGCACCGGCTTCAAGGGCGACTTCCATGACTTTTTCTTCACTCACCCCAGGCGCAAAAATCAACTGCCCGCAATGCTTGAATTGAAAGGCCACAGAGCCTTCCGTACCCATGTTTCCGCCGTGCTTTGAAAAAGCATGGCGCACCTCGGCCACGGTGCGCACGCGGTTGTCGGTCATGCAATCGACGATGATGGCCGCGCCACCGATGCCGTAACCTTCGTATCGCACTTCTTCGTACTGCACGCCCTCCAGGCTGCCGGTGGCCTTGGCGATACCGTATTTGACGTTTTCAGCAGGCATATTGGCCGCCTTGGCCTTGTCAACGGCCAGACGCAGACGCGGGTTGGTGCCCAAATCACCGCCTCCCATGCGGGCAGCGACCATGATCTCGCGCATGACCCGGGTCCAGATGCGCTGACGTTTTTCGTCCTGCCGGCCCTTGCGGTGTTGAATATTCGCCCATTTACTGTGTCCGGCCACGAGAAGTCTTTCTGGAAGGGGTGAATTGATTTAATCTTGAGCGCATTTTACTTTTCGCCCACAGCATGCCCGAACAGTGGCCAAAAGATAATTGAAACACGCCAGAAACCAGTATCAGGCAGACTGACACCATGAACCCTCAACCCACAGCAAACCCCTCAGCAGCCAGCACCGGGGTGACCGTTATCACCCATCCGCTGGTTCAACACAAGCTCACACTGATGCGCCGCAAAGACGCCAGCACCAGCACCTTTCGCACCTTGCTCAATGAGCTGAGCATGCTGATGGCCTAT
>JBIKHX010000062.1:0-8505 GCA_044361945.1 Polaromonas sp.
TTGTCCTGCCTAATAGTTAAGCAGGTGATTGAACACCCTGGTCAATTTTGAATCGGCACTACCCTCAATAAATGGTCAGTTTTCGGTCGGCGTCAACAACCCTCGGGTCATGTCGTTAAATTTGCGCTGGGGTATCAATGTTCCAGAATTTAATCCAACTGCACTTTGTGCGGGATCAATCAGCAGGACTGAGTTAACCAAGTCTGCCAAATCAGCATCGCTGATGGGGTCTCTGCGCACAATCATTCCGCAGCGCTTCATGGCCGCAATGATGGGCTCTTGCCCAAAGCTGTACAACACAATCACCTGTAAAGCGCCGTGAATCTCCGCCAAGCGATGAATATCGACTTGAACGCCTGCGTGCAATGAGTTGCATTGGATGAGCAAAATTTGTGGCTTGTGCCTCCCGGGGCTCTCCAGCGCTTGGCTGAGGGTGTTATAGATGTCGGTCACCTGGATAGCGTGGTGATGAAAGCCTAAAGTAAATTTCTTCGAAGCATCAGACAAGTCTTCATGAAGCAGCTTGCACCAACTCCTTTGGCAGCCTGAGGCTAATGGCGGCGTATCCGCTGTGCAATAGCCATAAATGCATTGAGCGTGGGGTTGGTATTGGCAGGGTTAAAAGCTAGGCCCAAAGAGTATTTCACCGCCGAATTGCGCTGCCGAACCTGTAGATAAATGACGTGTTCAGTCTGGACAGCCTGCATTGCTTGCGGCACCAGCGCAATTCCCAAACCACTGCTGACCAGCGCCAAAATGGTTTGCATTTCAGATGCGACCTGTATAAATTTTGGAACAAAGCCACATTGATGGCAGGCCGCCATGACAACACTTTCAAAACCTGGCCCTTCACTAAATGGGAAGCCAACAAAAGACTCTTGCGCAAGATCTCTGAGCTGCACCCGCTTTTGGCTGGCCAAAGGATGAGACCTCGGCACTGCCAGCATCAGTTCCTGATCACAAAATCTGTCGACACGAAAATCAACTGCATCATGCAGCGGCGGCACCACAATACCCACGTCGTTGGCGCCACTTAACAACGAGGCCTTTTGCTGCGATGTGGTGTCGCTGGTCAGCACCAGCGTGACGTCCGGGTAGTCCTGGCGAAATGCTCGCAACAGGTCGGGCACAATATTGAGCGCAGCACTGGGCACAAACGACAGCCGCAAAGTGCCGAGCTTGCCTGCCCCCGCCTTTTGAGCAATCTCGATCGACAACTGGGCGTGCGCCAATGTGCGTTTGGCTTCGCGTAGAAAAGCTTCGCCTGCAACCGTCAGGCGCACATGGTGACGATTGCGGTCAAGCAAGGTAACGCCTACATACGCCTCCAGCTTTTGCACGGCGATGCTCAGCGGTGGCTGCGACAAGTGCAGACGATCGGCGGCCCGCCGGAAACTGCGTTCTTCAGCAACGGCAACAAACTGCCTGAGTTGACGTAAATCCATGCTTCTATCTTAACTCTGGTGATTCATTTTGGTTATCACCATTGAATTAAAAATGTATTAGACGAATGGGCGATGCCGCCTTAATATGACTTTAGATTTAAATTCACTCGCAGGAAAGTACTGTCATGCAAGCTTCGCTCCTAGAGGAACTGAACCCCGTTCCCAACCCTTATCCGATCAAATCGGACGTTGAATACCCGGAAGTCTGGCGACTTTGCGAGCAGGCCCGTGATCTGGCCTGGAACCCGCTGTCGATTGATTTTTCGGACCTTGTTGATGCCGACTTACCCGCAGAAGTGCGGGACGCTGGCTCAGAGTGGTGGAGCCTGCGCGCCTGGATGGAGCATGGCGCGATTCCCTACGGCGCCGAACGACTGCGCGAGGCTATTTTTGACCATCAGCCGTTTGAGATCAAGCAGCACATCATCAACTTCATTGCCGAAGAATTGCGCCACCATGAAACGTCATTTTTGGTGGCGCGAGGGCTGGGCGCTTACCAAAACGAGCCGCGTGCTGACTACTTCAAGTCCGTGATTCCCCGTTTTCACGACGAGAAGGACGAAAAAGCCATGTCATTTTTCGCGGGCCTGGCTGTCAACACTTTGTTTGAGCAACTCTCGGGTGAGTTACTCAAGGCGCGGTATGAGAACGCGCGCTACAAATCCATCCGCACGGCCTGCCAGCTGATCCTGCGCGACGAAGCGCGGCACATCCATTTTGGCCGCATCATCATGCGCCGCTTCTTTGAAGATTTAAGCCCACACGACAAGGAACTGATTGGCAAAAAGTTTGCCAAAAAACTGCGCGGCAGTTTGCTCAATGGCGTGTACGCCGTCGTCAATTTGCCTGAACACGAACGTGCACGCGCCGGCCACAACCGGTCTTTGGCTGCACAGCACGGCTTGGGCGCGACACACCCTGACGAAGAGATTTTTATCATCAAGCGCTCGCTTGACCAGATCCGTGAGGAGATTGCACCTTATGGTGTGGAGATCCCGGAAATCCCCGAGGTCGATCGAGTCCCTGTTGTTCATTAAGGCTGATGCGTTTGAAAACCGAGCGTCGATGGTTACTGGTTGCAGCGCTGGCTTGCATGTGCGGTTCTGCTTGCGCGCAAACCACTTTTCCTGCACGCCCAGTCACACTGGTGGTACCTTACCCACCAGGTGGTTCAGCTGACATTCTTGCGCGCGCTGTCGGGCAAAAGCTGGGCACAATTTGGGGCCAGAGCGTCATCATTGACAACCGCGCGGGCGCGGGTACGGCCATTGGTGCCAAGGCGGTCGCTGTCGCTCCGGCTGATGGTTACACCCTGCTGATGGGAACAGTTAGCTCGCACGCTATCAACCCAGCCATGAACAAGGTCGGTTACGACCCGATCAAAGACTTTACAGCCGTGGCGCCCATAGCGTCGATTGCTTTCGTACTGGTCAGCCTGCCAACGCTGCCTGCAGCCAAGGTGCAAGACGTCGTGGCACTGGCCAAAGCCAAGCCTGGCGACATCAGCTATGCCTCTGCCGGGCCGGGTACGTCTAACCATCTGGCGGGCGCCTTGTTTGAAAGTGCTTCAGACATCCGCCTGCTACATGTGCCTTACAAAGGCAGTGCGCCTGCGCTGAATGACGTTTTGGCCGGGCACGTCAAATTGATGTTTGACCTGCAGGCTACAGCCTTGCCGCACATCGCCTCTGGCAAGCTCAAAGCCCTCGCCGTGACCAGCAGGAAGCGCAGCCCGCAACTGCCCAGCGTGCCCACCATGGCCGAGTCTGGCGTGCCGGGCTACGAGGTCAGCGCATGGTTTGGCGTCTTTGCGCCGGCAGGTATTCCAGCGGCGGTGACTGAAAAGCTCAACCAGTCCTTGACGGCCGTGCTTAAAACCCCTGACCTTCAAAAGCAGTTGCGTGACCTCGGCGCAGAACCCGAGTTTGCAACGCCAGATGTATTTTCGACCTATGTGCGCAGCGAATCTGCCAAGTGGACGCAAGTGGTGAAGGCCGTCAATTTGTCACCTTGATGTGTTGGGTCGTCGGAAATTTTTTATTTTTTCACGTCATCATTAAAAGGAGATCGTCATGAGCACTGCGTATTTGTTTCGTCCCAGTCTGGTCGTACTTTTTGCTTCGTTGCTGGCACTGCCCATAGCGGGACATGCTCAGTCAGAGATCAACATTCCGGTGCTCGTTCCTGTCACTGGTTTTCTGGCGTTAGAAGGCACCAGCCAGCGCAACGGCGCCCTGCTGGCGATTAAAAATGCACCAGCCTCGGTCAAAATCAAATCTGAAGTAAGCGACACGGGCGCCTCCCCCGAGGGAGCCACCACCGCTCTAGAGCGGTCCCTGGCGCGCGGCAAAGTCACAGCAGTTGCTGCCTCCATGCTGGGCCCCCAGATGCTCGCCATGCTGCCCATTGCACTTGAAAACAAAATCCCACTGGCCACTGTGTCAGGCACCGCCAGCATCACCGAAAAAGGTAACCCCTACGTTTTCCGTTTCTTTCCTGGCGATGCGGTAGCCAAAAACGCACACGTCCGCTACGTTCTTGAAGAACTCAAGATGAAACGTGTGGCCATCGTCTACCAAACCACCGCATACGGCCAGGGCGGTCATGGGCACATTGTTGACTTGCTGAAAAAAGCAGGCCTCACGCCCGTCATGGAAGAAGCCCTCGACGTGACGGTCAAGGACATGTCAGCGGCCATTGGCAAGGTCAAGGCCGCCCGGCCTGATGTGGTGATGCTGCATCTGCATGGCGGTCCATCCGCCCTCTTTATAAAACAGGCTGCGGCGGCCAAGCTGAACCTGCCCATTGTCGCGGGGTCTGGTGTGGCACAGCCCTCGACGGCTGCACTGCTTGATCCAGCGGAACTCAAAGGTATATGTGCTGAAACCAACGCCGCGCCACTGGCAGGTGGCGGTTTCGACATGGCCAATTTTTTGGCGCAATACAGGGCTGAATTTAGGTCCGAGCCGGACGGTTTTGCAGTAGGTCAGTACGACGCAACCAACATGATCATCAATGCCGCGATGAAGGGTGCCAAAACACCAGAAGACATGCGCAAAGCCCTGTCTGAGAACACCTATAAGGGCCTGGCTATGACGTATAAGTCGGACGGCAAGGGCAACATGGCCAACTCGGCCATGATCATTTGCTACGGTGACAACCGCACTCCGCAAATCGCCAAACGCTACTGATGGATGTTGCAGGCTGACATGCTGCAAATACTGGTCAATGCGCTGGCTCTGGGCGCATCCTATGCACTTCTGGCACTGGGTTTTGTCCTGATTCTGAACGCGACGAGTGCCGTCAACTTTACCCATGGTGATATGGTGATGGCTGGCGGTTACGTCACGATTGCCCTGTTCAGCCTGCTGCCCTTACCGGGGGTATTGCTGCTGCCTGCGGTCATGCTGGTGATGGCGCTGCTCGGGTTTGTGTTTTCGTATCTGGCGTATTTTCCGCTCAAAGACAGGCCGCCTGTGTCGGTGTTTATTTCGACCATCGCGCTGGGCATCGTGTTCCAAAACTCGGCCAATGCCATCAACGGCGCAGAACCGCACAAAGGCCCGCCGCTTTTGGGTGAGGGCTCGCTCAGCCTGGCCGGCATCACAGTGGGCCAGCAAGCCCTCAGCATCATCGTTATCGCCGCCTTGCTGATTGCTGCGCAGCACTTGCTTCTTAACCGCACTGGCCTGGGGCGAAAGCTGCGCGCCACTGCACAAGACAGGCCGATGGCAGAGGCCATGGGAATTCGTGTGAACAGCATGATTGCGCTGACCTTTGCCATTGGCTCGGCGTTAGCAGGGGCTGCGGGACTGATGCTGTCGAACACGTTTTTTGTGTCGCCCACCGACGGTTCGAACTACATCATTAAGGCCTATATTGCGGTGACGATTGGCGGCTGGGGCAGCCTGAGCGGTGCGGTGTGCGGTGCACTTATCATTGCATTGTTTGAGGTATTGCTGCCATCACTACCGGTACTTGTGCCCTTGCTGAAAGATGTCACGCCCTGGCTGTTCACGCAAACAGCATCGACCATTTTGCTGTACATCTGCCTGCTGGCCATCATGTTCTTCAGGCCGCAAGGCCTGTTTGGTGAGAAGGTACAAAAACGGGTATGAATGCCTCTTTGACTTGGGCCAGCAAGGGCATACGTCCGCTATTGATATTGGGTGTTCTCGGGTTGGTGGTGTGGGCGTCAAGCATTTCGTCGGCTTACCAGATGCGCCTGTTCACCATCGTTGGCATTTACGCGCTGCTGGCTTTGGGCTTTCAATTCATCTTTGGCCATGCGGGTGCTCTGGCACTGACGCAAGGCAGCTTTTTTGGGGTGGGCGCGTATGTCACGGGCATCCTGAGTGTGCGTTACGGCTGGGGGGCTGAATACACGCTATTTTTGTCTCTCCTGCTGCCCGTCATGCTGGCGGCGGTGGTTGCTGCGCCCGTGCTGCGACTGGAGTCGCATTATTTTGCATTGGCCACACTGGGCATTGGCCAGGTGCTGCTGCTGGTGGCCATTGGCTGGCAAGACTTGACGGGCGGCTCGAACGGCTTGTCTGGTATCGCCGCGCTAACGATCTTTGGGTTTGAGATTAAAAAAGGCCAGGGCATCATGCTGGCGGTGTGGGGCTGCGTAGCCGTGGGCGCGCTGCTGTCGTGGCGTATCACCCGGGGGCTGTACGGTGCTGCGCTGCAAATCTCACGGGAAAATCCTGTCGCTGCGCAGGCCATAGGTATAGATACCGCACGCCTGCGCTACGCCACTTTTTTGTTGTCGTCGCTGTTTGCCGGGCTGGCGGGAGCGTTGTATGCCCACACCATTCGCGTCGTGTCGGTTGAGGTGCTGGAGTTTCCCATCATGGTCGCCTGCTTGACGATTGCAGTGCTGGGCGGCCGCACCCATGTGGCGGGTGCGATTTTGGGTGCGGTACTGATTGTGAATTTGCCCGAGTGGTTTCGCGATCTTGAAAAATACTATCTGATTGCCTACGGCGTGGCGCTGCTGTTCGCCGTCATCGTGGCGCCATATGGCTTGATTGGTTTGCTGGAACAGTGGCGCGCCAAACTCTTTCCGGAGCGTGCAAGCACGCCGTATCAACCGATTGCTTTGCCAGCACGTGCCGCGCTGCCGATGCATAGCGGCCCGTTGCTGGATGTACAAGACATTCGCAAACGCTTTGGTGGCTTGAAAGCGCTGGACGGCGTATCACTCAAAGTGGCGCATGGTGAAATCTTGGGCCTGATTGGGCCCAATGGTTCGGGCAAGACTACGCTGCTTAACGTCATCACTGGCATTTACCGGGCCGACAGTGGCGGCGTGCAGCTAAATGGCGCAGCGATTCATGAGGAGGCCAGCTTCAACATCGCCAGCAGTGGCGTGGCACGTACGTTTCAAAACATCAATCTCGTCGATGACATGACGGTACTCGACAACATTGCAGTGGCGCGCTATGGCTTTGAAAAAGCGGGGCTGCTGCAAGCTGCTGGCGCAGACTGGCAACAATCTGCATGGCAGCGGGCGCGCGGCAACGCGACGTACTTGCTCGAAGCCTTGGGTATTGGCCACACGGCGCAGTCTCATGCCGGCGGCCTGGCATACGGTATCAAGCGCAAGGTCGAAATTGCGCGGGCGCTGGCGCTGGAGCCGACCCTGCTGTTGCTGGACGAGCCCGCCGCAGGCCTGAATGAAAGCGAGCAGCTTGACCTGGCCGACAGGCTGCGCGCCTTTGCCAAGACCGGCTTGTCGATTTTGGTGATTGAACACAACATGCCGTTTTTAATGCCACTGGCCGAGCGCATGGTCTGCCTGGACCATGGGGTGGTGATTGCCCAGGGCACGCCAGCCGAGATACGAGCCAACCCACTGGTGATTGCGGCCTATCTGGGTGCACCGGAAGACGTTCAAGCATGACGCACCTGCTCGACATTCAAAACCTGGCCGCCAGCTACGGCCAGATACAGGCGCTGCGCGGTGTCAGTTTGACAGTTGACGCGGGCGAAGCTGTGGCGCTGGTGGGAGCCAACGGCGCTGGGAAATCAACGCTGATGAAATGCATCATGGGCATGCTGGCAAGCGCAGCAGGCGATGTGCGTTTTGATGGCCAAAGTATCAACAGCATGCCTGTATCCAGCAGGGCCGACATTGGCATTGGTTATGCGCCCGAGGGCAGACGCGTGTTCCCCGGTCTGACGGTACATGAAAACCTGCTTGTCGCGAGCCGCGACAAGGACAGCGGACGTGCACGGGCTGAAGAGGTGTATACCTTCTTCCCGGCCTTGAGAGAAAAAATCAGCGCCATGGGATGGGCCTTGTCGGGTGGCCAGCAGCAGATGCTGGCGATTGGCCGTGCGCTGATGCTGCGGCCACGCTTGCTTTTGCTCGATGAGCCGTCGCTGGGCTTGTCGCCGATCTTGATGACCGAGGTGCTCAATCGCGTCAAGGACATCACTGCATCAGGTACAGCCGTGCTGCTGGCCGAGCAAAATGTGCATAAGGCTTTATCGGTGTCGCACCGCGCTTACGTGATCCAGCTGGGACTGATGGTGCGCAGCAGCGCGTCCAGCGAGTTGCTGGCGGCGGGTGATTTGAGCAGCGCGTTTTTAGGCGCAAGTTCTCCGTCAGCCGCAACACCAAAGATTGTTTAAGGAAAGTTGATGTCCACTTCATACAGCTCCGCCGACTACGCCACATTGATGTCAGTCATGCCCGAAGGCAGTGTCTATATCAACGGCAGTTTTGTTAAAACGACTGACCAGCACGGGGTGTTTGGTAAGGCCGATGGCCAGCTGATAACCCATTGCGGCTATGCCTCTGGCCGCGACTTAAATGACGCTGTTGCTACCGCCAAATCAGCTCTACCCGCATGGGCTGGCAAGGCTCCGGCAGAGCGTGGCAAAGTGTTGCTCGCCATGGCAAATGTTTTGCAGGCACGCTTCCGCGAGTTTGTGGCGCTTGAATCCCACCACGGCGGCAAAACCATTGCCGATGCTGAAATTGACATTCGCGCCAGCATTGGTACGCTGCAATGGTTTGCGGGCTGCGCCGAGCGGCTCGATGGCCGCG